>JBEBGK010000416.1:0-4279 GCA_040081515.1 Chthoniobacteraceae bacterium | reverse complement strand
GCGGGAGTAGTAGTCCTCGTTGAAGAGGTTGTTGATGCCGGCGTTCACGGAGAGCGTGTCCTTGTAGATCTTCGCCTCGGCGGTGAGATCCCACACGACGTAGGCCGGCACGTAGCGCTCGGCGGTGTTGCCATCGTCGGCAAAGCTGTCGCCCACCATCGTGCCGGTGAATGCGATGCGGAAGCGCTCCTTCGGCGCGCGATAGATGACGCCGGCGCGGACGAGATAGTCCGCTGCGTAGCGCGGTGTCCTGCCCTCCTGCGGGCCGGAGACGAACTCCGCGTCGAGCAGCATGGCATTCGCATAGAGGCTTAGCGCGCCGTAGCGCTCACCGAGCGAGCCGATGGCGGGCGCGGCCGTCTGACCTTTGACCGGCTTCTCCGCCGGGGCATTGCCGCGCATCGAGTCGGCCAGGCCGATGAGATCCACCTCTGCCGCGAGTTCCGCACCTTGGTGGATGGCGCGGCCCACATTCCCCACTGTGCTACGACCGCCGTTGAGGGCGACGGTGCCGATCTGATTATCGAAATCGAGCCGGAACAGGCTTGCGTCCCAGTTCAGCCACGGCGTCGGGCGTCCGCGGAAGCCGGCCTCATACTGCCATGCGAGGCCGTCCTGCAGATCCGTCGGGATGACCGCCGTGCCGCCCGTCGGAACGGCCTGCGTGTATATCTTCGGCCGGTAGGACTGTGAGATGTTGCCGTACAGCTCGACCTTTGGCGCAAGCTCATAGCTAAGTCCGAGGCCGATGAGCGGCACGAACGTGAACTCGCTCTCGCCCGCGAGCGGCGTGCCCGCGGCGGTCTTGGCCACGTTCACGTTCTCAGTCACGCCCTGCCATACGTTCTCGAAGCGGAGGCCCGGTGTGATGGAGAATTTCCCCCAGGTGAACTTGTTCTCAAAGAACACCGGCAGATAAGTCACCCATCGGTCGTTGTCATTCCGCACGGCCCCCGTGTCGGCGTCCCTCCTTGCACCACGTTCGTCCACGCGCGGCGAATCGGTGTGGTACACCTGCAGCCCCCCGGCAAAGGTGTGCTTCCCGCCGAGCCAGTCATAGTCGTGCCGCAGGCGCGTCTCAAAGCCGAAGGTGTAGAACTTCTGGTTCTCGATCGTGTTCGTGTTGACGTCCGCCCCATTAGGCAGCACACCGAAGCCGCCGCCGCGCTGGCGCTCGCTGTAGCGCTGGTAATAGGTTCCCCAGAGCGAACTCACGAGCTGCGTCTCCGGGGAAAAGTCGCGCTCCCATTGCAGCGAAGCCGAATAGCGCGTCAGCTCGAAGCGGTCGTAGAGCCGCGAAGCCGCGTCGCGATTTGCATCATAGTTCACACGGTTCGCACCCGTGGCAAACGTCAGGCCGCCCGGCTCGCCGTGCAGCTCCTTGTAGCCTTCGAGCGTGAGAATCCAACGGCTGTTCGTGCTGCCGTCGAGTTCCAGCTTCAAGTGCGCCGCATTCAGATCAAAGCCGCTGTTTGCCGTGCGGAAATTGTCCCCCTCGCGGTGATTGAAATAGCCGTAGTAGCCCAGCCGTCCAGTCGTTCCCGAGAAGTAGCTGAAATTCGAGAACAGATTCCCGCTGCCAAATACATTCGTCGTCCCGCCCGCAAACTGCGTGTCCTTCCGCGGCCGGTGCGTCACATAATTCAACGCCCCGCCCGGCTGCGGACCATACATCAGCGCCGCCCCGCCGCGCAGGAACTCGATCCGGTCCACCGTGTCCAGCGGCGGCGTGTAATAAGCCTCTGGATAGCCGAACTGGTCCGCATGGATCGGGATGCCGTCCTTCAGGACCTGCGTGAACTGCACGCGATTCGGGTCGAGTCCGCGATAGCCAAGGCTCACCAGCGGCGTCGTCTCCTCGCTGAGGTAAAGGCCAGGCGTCTTCGCCAGCGCCTGCCGGTAGTTGTTGTTCGTGATCTGCGGGAACGCATCGAGATCGATGACCGAGGTCTTCTTCCCCGCGTAGATCTTCGTGTCCTGCACGGCGGGCAGAAACGGCTCCTGGATGAACGGCACGCCCTCGGCCTCGACGGTCACGGTTTCGAGGGTGAAAGGGGCCGCATTTTGCGCACGCAGGGCCGGGATCGGGAGGAGGAGCGACGCTGCCGTGATGGTGACGAGCAGCGGATGGCGAGGGGCCCCGGCGAGCGCTTTGGAGTCAGGCGAGGAGGAGATGCGGATTTGCATGCCGAGGCGGTTAATGCGACTGAGTCTCAGGAGCAAGAGAAAAGTTGCGATTGAGAACCAGTCGCAAGTTGAGGCTCCCACGCTTCTCTGGGCTCGGTCTTTAAAGACCTGGGGACCAGCGGGTCGCTGGGTCCCGTTCCGCGCACTTCCGCTCGGCGCGATGAAAGGCAATCCCTGCGCCTGCGTTGTCTCCCTCGAATTCGAAATGATCCTGAATACGGCGACGGAAGCCGGCGATCTCGTGCAATGGCGCGGCGCCAAATGTAGTCCAGGGCTTCAGCCCGTACACCTGCCCCATCTCGATCTGTACACCGCATCGCAGCAGACGTCTCAACGCGCTGAAGCCCAGGACTACTTTCACACCAAACTGCGCGACTCTGAGCAGGCATCAACGGAAGGGCTTTGGATTACTCACGCTCTGCACGCGCAATCCGGCGCGGACGGGTGACGACAAAGAGCACAATCCCCGCAATCGCCGCCAGCGCCGCGCCGCCGGTGAGCGCGGCGAGCACGATATCCCGGGCGTTCTTGTCCGGGATGAAGCCGAGCTTGTGGAAATTGGTGAACACATTGGCCTCGAACTGGCGCTGCCGATCGGTGTGCCGCGTCACGCTGGCGGTCGTCGTGCTCACGTACACCCGCGTCCCAAGGCCATCGCCCGCATCGAAGCGGAACACGGGCAGGACGCGGAAGATATTGATGTATTCGCCATTGAATGCGGTGAGGTAGTCGGTCTTCACGACCTTCGCGCCACCGAGGAACGTGGAGGCGATCTCGGCGGCGTACTTTTCGTCCTGCGAGGCATCCAACCGGCCGTCGGCGGCACTCACGTACGCGGGCACGCCGCCCGCGGCGCTGTAGATCTGATACCACGGCTCGCCGCCGATGCCGCGAAGGTTCACCGCCTGCACGGCGCCAGGGCCGGCCGGCAGCTTCGCGATCGCCTCGGCCACGCCCACGCGGATCGCCGCGGGATCGAGTCCGCCGCCGCTCGGCCGCGCCGGGGGCGGCGGGGCCTGCGTGCGCGTCATCACCGTGTGAATCACGCCGCTGAGCGAGGACATGAGGATGCTGATGCTGAAGATCAGCCCGAGGCTGCGATGGAGGCGGCGGATGTTTGCGGGTTTCATGGCGTCGAAAAAAGCGTCCCTACCAGCGGAACTCGATCCCTCCGTAAAAACCCCGGCCGTCGCCCGGGAGGAACTGCGCCTGGTTGAAGGCGTTTGCCTGGCCGATGACCGCCGTCGTCGCGGCGTAGAACTCGTCAGTCAGGTTCCGCGCCTCGAAGTACACCGAGAATCCGCGCTCATTGCGCCACCCGACCTTCGCCCCGATGAGCGTGTAACCGTCGGCGAAGAGCGTGCCACGGGCATCCACGCGGTAGCCCTTCGGGACGTATTCGATGTTCGGCCCGATGTAGAATCCGCACGGATGTTCATACATCAGCTCGGAGCGCAGATAATGCTCCGGAATGCCCGCGAGCAATCCGTCACCGAACGTGCGATCGTCGCAGTAACGGAAATCATTCCACAGGTAGGCGGCCCGCAAGACGACCCGATCCGGCTCCTTGCCGCCATGCGCGATCAAACCGCGCACGACGTCCACATCGAAGCCGAGCTCGATGCCCTGATGAATCGTCCTCCCCGCATTCACCGTCTGGTTCAGGCCCGGCGCGACCTGGAATTCGAGCAACTCATTGTCGAGCCAGCTATAGTAATACGCGAAGTCCCATCCGAACCGCCCGCGCCGGCCGCGCGTGCCGACCTCGATGGTCGTGCCCGTCTGCGCATCGAGCTGTACGAGCCCGCGCCCGCCATTCGCCGCATCTGTCAATTCCCCGAACGACGGCGGCTCGAAACTGCGGCTCACGTTGGCGAAGAACTGCGTGTCCTTTTCAGGCTGAAAGAGCAGCCCGATCTTCGGGCTGAAGCCCCACCAGTCCTGCGTGTCGCTGTTGTCCGGTCCGGTCGGGAAGTCGTCCCGGTTCCGCCTTCGCGCGTACGACACCTGCCCGCCGAGCGAAAGCGCGAGCGCGTCCGTGAGCCAGAACTGATCCTGCGCGTAGAAATCCAGGTTCAGCGCCGTCTGGTGA
>JBEBGK010000415.1:0-4281 GCA_040081515.1 Chthoniobacteraceae bacterium | reverse complement strand
ATCCGCGAGTTCCGCCACAAGGCGCTCGACGTTTTCTTTTCCAAGCCGATGCCGACGCACTGGGCGTCGAAGGATCTGGAGAACATCATCTTCGAGAAAATCCGCTACTACCTCGCGAACGGCCAGAAGCCGACGCGCTCGTGGGACGAGGTGCCGGATGATGTGAAGCGCACCTTTGAGCGGCTCGGCATTCCGGAACAGGAACGCAAGTTCCTCGCGGGCGTCGAGGCGCAGTTCGACTCGGAGGCGGTGTATTCCAACATGAAGAAGGCGCTCGGTGACCAGGGCGTCATCTTCATGGGTTCGACCGAGGGGCTGAAGGAGCACCCGGAGATTTTCAAGAAGTGGTTCGGCAAAGTCATCCCGACAGGTGACAACAAATTCAGCGCGCTGAACTCGGCCGTCTTCAGCGGCGGCTCGTTCATCTACGTGCCAAAGGGCGTGAAGGTGAAGCATCCGCTCCAGGCGTATTTCCGCATCAATGCGGAGAACTTCGGGCAGTTCGAGCGCACGCTCATCATCGCCGATGAGGGCAGCGAGGTGATGTATATGGAAGGCTGCACGGCACCGAAGTTCGAGACCGCGACGCTGCACTCCGCGGTCGTCGAACTCGTCGCCATGAAAGGCGCGAAGCTCCAATACGTGACCGTGCAAAACTGGTCGGCAAACGTCTTCAACCTCGTGACCAAGCGCGCCATCGCGCACGAGGAAGCCGAAGTGAAGTGGATCGATTGTAACATCGGCTCGCGCCTCACGATGAAATATCCCGGCGTCGTGCTGAAAGGCCGCAAGGCACGCGGCGAGGTCATCTCGATCGCGCTCGCCGGCGACGGCCAGCATCAGGACACCGGCGCCAAGATGATCCACGCCGCCGATGAGACGACGTCGAACATCGTCAGCAAGAGCATCAGCCTCGGCAAAGGGCGCGCCACGTATCGCGGGCTCGTCCACATTCCGAAGCATCTGAAAGGCTGCAAGAACAACACCGAGTGCGACGCGCTGCTCATCAACTCCACGTCACGCACGGATACCTACCCCGCCATCACCGTTCGCGGCACGGGCAACTCCTGCCAGCACGAGGCGAGCGTCTCGCAGATCTCCGCTGAGCAGATCTTCTACATGCAGCAGCGCGGCCTCACTGAGGCGCAGGCGATGAGCCTCTCGGTGAATGGTTTCGTCAACGACCTCGTCCGCCAGTTCCCGATGGAATACAGCGTGGAGCTCAAGAGGCTGATCGATCTGGAAATGGAAGGGAGCGTCGGCTGATGAGTGCCGTCCTCGACGTCCCCGCCACCAGCGCAGCGAAAGCAAAAGACCCCGTGATGACCAGCGGTCCGGATTTTTCCGCCCATCCCGCGTGGTTCCACGAACGCCAGCAGGCGGCGTGGCATCGATTTGAAAAACTGCCGATGCCCACGCGCACCGACGAGCAATGGCGCTTCGCCGATGTGAAGGCGGTGAATCTCGCGCCCTTCCATCGGGCGCAGCCGGTGAAGGATGCGGAACGTGCCGCGCTCCTCGCACGCTCCAACGGCCTCGCGGAGACCGCGGGGCGGCTCGTTTTCGCAAATGACCGGATCGTCTCTCACGAATTCCACGGCGATGCGCTTCGCGCGAAAGGCGTGATCTGGCTGCCACTCGAGCAGGCCATCGCGGAACAGCGCGACCTCATCGAGAAGCACTTCATGCGCGAGGACGCGAACCTCGGCTCGCGCAAGTTTGCCGCGCTGCACGAATCACAGGTGCGGAACGGCACCTTCCTCTACATCCCGCGCGGACTGGAGATCACCCTGCCGGTCGAGGCGTTCCACTGGCTGAGCGGCGACGGCGCGAGCATCTTCCCGCATTCGCTCATCATCGCCGACGAACTGAGCAAGGTGACGCTCGTGGACCATTTCCAGTCCGCGGCCGACGAGCCCGGCCTCGCGTGCGGCGCAAACGACATCATCGTCGGCAACGGCGCGAAGGTCACCTACGTGTCGGTGCAGCAGTGGAGCCGCAAGACGCTCGCATTCCGGATCAACAACACGGTCGTCACCCGCGATGCCGCCGCGCTCGCCCTGGTGCTGAATCTCGGCGCTCAACTCATGCGGAGCGAAGCCGTGAGCCATCTCCGCGGCCCCGGGGGACGCAGCGACATGCTGAGCATCTCGGCTGTGGAAGGCACGCAAGTGTGCGACCAGCGCACGCTGCAAATCCACGAGGCGCCGAACACCGCGAGCGACCTGCTCTACAAGAACGCGCTCAACGACACCGCGCGCACCATTTTCACCGGCCTCATCCGAGTGGACCCCGGTGCGCACAAGACGGATGCGTATCAAAAAGTGCGCAACCTCCTGCTCAGCGACGAAGCCGAGGCCAACAGCGCGCCCGGCCTCGAGATCGACGCCGACGACGTCCGCTGCACCCACGGCGCGACGAGCGGACAGGTGGACGTCGAGGAGCTGTTCTACCTTCTCTCACGCGGCATCCCGATGCGCGAGGCACAGCAACTCGTGGTCTTCGGCTTCCTGAATGAAGTGCTCGAACGCCTGCCCGACGAGGCAATCTGCGAGATGCTCCGGGAGCGTTTGCACGGGAAGCTGGGCTAGGCTCGTGCCCGTCGTGATCGTTCCGTCGCCGGGAACACCGAACAGCCCGCCTCCTCACGTCGTCGGCTACGGATGAACTGGGCCGCGCCTCCACCCGCGCAGTGGACCGACCGTTCCTCCGGCCTTCAACTTTCAATTTGAACACCGGGCGCGGGGTCCTACTGTCGGCGCACATCCCGCAACTCCACCTCAACTCAAGAAAGAACACGCATCATGGGCCTCATGGATTTCATCAAGGGTCAGTTCATCGAGATCATCGAATGGACGGACGATTCGCGCGACACGCTCAGCTACCGCTGGCCGGACGATGACAAGGAAATCAAGAACGCCGCACAGCTCATCTGCCGTGAATCGCAGACGGTGCAGTTCGTGTATCTGGGGCAGTTCGGCGACACGTTCGGGCCGGGCAAGCACTCGCTGACGACCGACAACATCCCGGTGCTCAGCCGGCTCGCGGGCTGGAAGTACGGCTTCAGTTCGCCGTTCAAGGCCGACGTCTATTACCTCAACACGCGCCTCTTCACGGGCAACAAATGGGGCACGAGCAACCCCATCATGATGCGGGACAACGATTTTGGGATCGTCCGCATCCGCGCGTTCGGCACGTTCGATTTCCGCATCGTGGACCCGAAGGTCTTCCTCAAGGAAGTCGCGGGCAGCGACCATCATTTCCGGCTCGATGAATTCAGCGAGACCATGCGTTCGCGCATCGTGTCCCTTTTCAGCGAGGCCATCGCGAAAGCGAAGATCCCGGTGCTGGATGTCGCGGCGCGCTACAGCGAGGTGGGCGACGCGATCCTGCCGGTGCTGAACGCGGCGACGATTCCGAAATACGGCATCGAGTTTGCCAGCTTCATCCTCGAGAACGTGAGCGTCCCGCCCGAGGTCGAGGCGGCGATCGACAAGCGCAGCTCGATGGCGGCGGTCGGGAATCTGAACGACTACGTGAAATTCCAGATGGCCGAGGGCATGGCGAAGGGCGGCGGCACCGGCGCAGGCGGCGCGGCGGCGGAGATGGCGATGGGATTCGCAATGGCGCAGCAGATGATGAATCAGCAAGGTGGAATCGCGGGCAGCCAGGCGACGCCGGGCATTGCAGGACCGCCGCCGGCGGGTGCGCCGGTCGGAGGTGCGCCATCGATTCCTGGGACAGCGGTGCCGGAAGTCTTCACCCCCGCGCAGGTCGCGCAGCAACTCGGCGTGAGCGAATCCGATGTCGTGGCCTCGCTGGAGTCCGGCGACATCAAGGGAAAGAAGATCGGCACCGCATGGCGCGTCACGAAGGCGGCGCTGAACGAATTCCTCTCGAAGTAGCCGCAGCATGAAGGCGCTCCTCTCCATCACCACCGCGCTCTTCCTCGCGCACGTCGCATTTGCCGAGGTGAAACTCACCGTGGGTGACATCAGCGACAGACGGACGACCGGGAAATTTTTCGCCGGTCTCGAGATCGAACTCAAGCTGAGCGGGCCCGAACTCGCCGAGGCGAAGGGCATCCGCACCTTGATCAAGGGCGCGACGGATGACGCCGGGAACGCATTGCCAAAAAAGGAGGATCGGTTTGGCTCCGACGGTTTCGAGGAATTGCAGAAGGCATTCGGCGGCGGATTCGGCAGGGAGAAAAAAGCCGATGAGTTCCAGGTGAAGCTCGAGTTCGGTAATCCGCCGCGCGCAGCGAAATCCATCAAGGCG
>JBEBGK010000013.1:0-15566 GCA_040081515.1 Chthoniobacteraceae bacterium | reverse complement strand
TCAGCGCTCCCGGTGCCGGCGACGAAACTCCGCCCGGTATTCGCCCATCGTCGTCACGATGCCGTCGCGGATCGAAAAGATCCGCGCCTTCAACAGCTCCGCGCGTCCGGCGTCGATGAAACCGCCCTCGGCCAGTTGCGCCACCGCATCGAGCGAAGTCGTGAGCGCACGCAGAGCCCGCTTCAGATACGCGATGCTCATGCCGAGTTCGTCCACGTCATCGTCATTCAGGGCGGCGGCGAGCTTCGCGGCGGCGAGCGTGGCCTGGCTGTGAAGGGTCATGGTCGCGGCGTGCTCCTGCACCTTCTCCTCGGCGCCGCCGAAAATTTCCTCGAGCTCCGTCGCGAATGCCAGTGCCTGCCGGTAGAGCGGGTGCCTTTCAAATCCAAAGACCGGCACAGTTCCTTCGGGCGCCGCCTCCCCGTCCTCGGAGACCTCCCCCTCGAATCCCTCATCCACTTCCTGCTCCCAGTCGCGCGTCTCGCCCCCGAGCAGATGCGTCCAGCCCATTTCGCGGGCGACAATCTCGTCGCGCTGCGGGTGATCCATGTACTTCTCCAGAAGATCCATGTACTTCTCCGTGCGCCGCTCCTGCTCCTGGAGGAAGCGTTCCCAGTCGTATTCGTCCCAAATCTTGTCGGAGTGATCGTCCGGCATATTCCCTACGTAACCCGCTCCCGCGCGCCGCGCAAAGGGGAATCTTCGCCCGCTTGTAATTCACACCATGCATGCCTACCGTCGCGCCATGAGCAAACAGGTCGTCCCCGTGCAGATTCGAGCCATCCTTCCGTACAACAACGGGCGGGCGGTCTTCGTCGGGAACGAACAGAAGGTCTTTGTGATTTACGTGGACGAGAGCGTCGGTGCTGCGATCGCGATGTTCATGAACCACACCGCGAAGGAGCGTCCCCTCACCCACGATCTGATGGCGCACCTGATGACCGCGCTCGGCGCGAAGGTGGATCGCGTCATCATCAATGATCTGAAAAGCGAGACGTACTTCGCCCGCCTGATCATCAGCGCCGAAAACGAGCTGCAGGCCCGGAAGATCATCGAACTCGACGGGCGCCCGAGCGATTGCATCGCGCTCGCCGTCCAGCAGGGTGCGCCGATTTACGTCGCCGGCGAGGTCTGGGAGGAGGTCGAGGACCGCACGGAAATCCTCCGCAAGATGGAGGAGCAGAACGAAAGCTAGGCGCCCGCCCGCAGGGTGATCTGGCGGACCGCCTCGTAAAGCACGACGCCGACCGCCGTCGCGAGGTTCAGCGAACGGGTGCTGCCCGGCATGGGAATGGCCATGCACGCATCCCGGTGCGCAGCGAGCAGCGGCTCGGGCAGTCCCTTGGTCTCCCTGCCGAATACAAGAAAGTCCCCACCCGCGAAACGCTCGCTCCAATACGGACGCTTCGCCTTCGTCGTGAGGAAGAAAAATCGCGCCTCAGCCGCCTGCGAGGCCCGCAGCGATTCGAACGAATCCCAAAGCGTCACGTCCACCTCGCTCCAATAGTCCAGCCCCGCGCGCCGGAGCGCCTTGTCATCAAGCGAAAATCCGAGCGGCTTGACCAGATGCAGGCGGGCGCCGGTCGCCAGGCAGAGCCGGCCCACGTTGCCGGTGTTCGGCGGGATCTCGGGTTCGACGAGGACAATGTTGAGCATCGCCCGGTTGTCCTTCAAGACGGTCACCGGGACAAGTGCAGCCGCATGAATCGGCTCGGGTGCGCCGGATCAGTCACCGTGGAAAAATCGCTGATCTGCACAGTTCGAATCGTCCCGCCACCCGCTTCAGAAATACCGACTCCCGGAACGAGCGCCGTGAATTCACGGCCATCCACGCTCCGTGCGATATCCGTCCAGACACCCGACACGTCATCGGCGACCTGCACCGTCGCCGTCACATCGAACGCCGCAACGCTGCGCTCGAAGGCGAGCGTGAGGCGATCCCCTCCGATGATCCGCACCGGCGCGCCGGTCTCCGTGGCATTGGGGTCTGTGCCATGGAAATACTCGAAGACATTCAAGATGGAATCGCGATCAGGGTCCTGCAGATTGCCGGCAACCGCCGGATCCGGTTCCGGCCCGAAATTCGCGTACTGCCAGCCAAGGAACGGATCGGGAGGCGTGGTGACAGAAATCTCCGGGGTCGCGGCAGAGTCGCCATAGACGTTGAAGGCGCGGACGCGGTAAACGTACGCCGTATCCGCGATCAGCCCCAAATCGAGAAACGCCGTCACATCGATCCCCGTCTGCGCGATCTCTACAAATCCACCACTCCCTGTTCTTCGCTCAATCTTGAATCCAGCCTCGGTCGCGGCCTGATCGCTCCAGGCGAGGTCCGCCGTGTTGAATGAGGCGAGGCTCGCCTCAAAACCAGCCGGCACGGCAGGCGGCACCGCTGCGTGGAGGTCGACGTTCTCGAATCTCGCGGTCGAAAGCCGGCTATCATTCTTCGACGTCACAGCGAGCCCGACGAAAACGGTCGCTCCCATGGAAATCGTCGCACTGCCTGCGTTCTGCCACTGCACCCCGTCGTTGGAGACCGAGCCCGTCACGACCGCGCCCCTCCGCACGACCCTCACCCAATACGGCGCCGCGACCGGGGGCGTGATCGCCGGGTTGTAATTCACCGTCACGGTCGTGCCGTTCACGACGCCCCGGGAAAGCAATTGCCCTCCGGAATCCGGAGTGAGCGCCATAAAGACATGCCTGGCTCCCGCAGCAAGCGTCTCGCGGATCATCACCCCCGCCTTGGAATTCGCGTCGGCCCGCGTCTGGCTCGTGACCCGCGCAATGACCGCGACATCCCCGCTGAAGCTACGATACGCGAAACGGAACTCATCGGCAGTCGAGGCGATGTCCGCACCGGATCCGACCAGCGTAATCGCGGGAGGGGCGATGACCATGCCGCCCGGCGCCGCAACGCTCCCGATGTCCTGGCTCAGCCAAGCGGCGTGGACAAATGTCGCAACGGCGCTCGACGGATTGAGAGCATCGGAAAGATCCCGCACACCGGTCGCGGTCAGCGTGTACGTAAGACCATCGACCAGGCCTGTCGTGGCGAGCGTGACGGTGCGGCCATCCGGCGAGAGCGTCCTTGAATTCACGACCACGCCACCACTCAGCGCATAGCTCTCCTCAGCTTCCGCGCTGGCCTTCTCGACGGGCTCACTGAAAGCGACGGTAATCACACCGTCTGCGGCGGAGGAAACGCTCTGTAGGACCGGCGCAACGGTGTCCGCCGGCGTCGTGACCGACACTTCCTCGGAATATTCCGAATCGCCGACGACGCTCGCCACGCGCACCCGGTAGATCACCACGGTATTCTCGGAAAGATTCCGGTCGGAATACCCGGTCATTCCCGCCGCCGTGAATGCGATCTGCACAAATGGCGAGGCGTCGAGCGAACGCTCGATTTTGAAGCCCGTCTGATTGTTCGACTGCGGAATCCAGGTGAGATCGACGCGTGTCATCGATACTGCGTTCGCAGTCAGACTCACAGGAGCCGCCGGAGGAGGTGGAGGAATCGGCGTAATGGCCGAGACTTCCATCGAGGGAGCCGAGTCACCCGAGGCATTGTAAGCGCGGACACGATAGCTGAACTCAGTGGCGGGCGAGAGCCCCGAGTTGGTGAAGGCCGTGATCCCCGCACCGGTCTGCGCGATCTCCACGAACGCAGCAGAGTTGGTGGATCGCTCGATCTTGAAACCCGTTTCGTTCGTCGATTGATCGGTCCAATGAAGGTCGATCCGGCCCGTCGAAATCGGAATCGCCGTCAGGCCGCCCGGTGCCGTCGGCGGCGGGATCACAGCGGGAGTGTTGGCGGAAGCTTCCTGCGAATACGGAGTGTCACCGAGGCCGTTGAAAGCGCGGACGCGATACCGGTACTGGGTATCCGGCGCGAGATCCAAATTGGAGAAAGCCGTGACACCCGCTCCGGTCTGCGCGATCTGCACGAACGCAGCAGAGTTGGTGGA
Source organism: Chthoniobacteraceae bacterium (assembly GCA_040081515.1). GTDB lineage: Bacteria > Verrucomicrobiota > Verrucomicrobiia > Chthoniobacterales > Chthoniobacteraceae > SXWH01. The sequence continues at coordinate 11,595 of JBEBGK010000013.1, read as the reverse complement.
TCGCTCGATCTTGAAACCCGTTTCGTTCGTCGATTGATCGGTCCACGCGAGGTCGATCCGGTTCATCGAAACCACATTCGCAGCAAGACCGGTGGGCCCCGCCGACAGCCCGACGGCCTGGCCGGGGATGCTGACGTTATCAAACGTGGCGGTCGAAAGGGCGCTGTTATTATGCGACGTCACCGCCAGCCCGACATAGACAGCCGCCGTCATCGAAACCGTCGTAGTTCCCACCTGCTGCCACGCCGTTCCATTCGCGGAAACCGAGCCGGTGAGCACATTCCCCTGGCGCACGATTCGCACCCAGTAAGGCGCGGCGACCCGCGGCGTCGCGGGATTGTACACAAACTGGCTTGTCGTTCCGCCGGTGGCTGCGCGGTAGTCCATCTCCCCGCCGAAATCCGGCGTGAGCGCCATCAGCGCGTGCTTCGAGCCGCTTCCGAGCGTCTCGCGGATCATCACACCGGCCTTCGAATAGGCATTGGCCCGCGTCTGGGTCGCGACCCGCGCGACGACCGTGGCGTCACCGGAGATCGTGCGGTAGGCGAAACGGAAACCATCAGCGGTCCCATAGATGTCGGCGCCCGAACCCGAGACGGTGATTGTGGCCCCCGAAGTGGTCATGCTTCCCACGATTCCGACGCTGCCGATGTCCTGGCTCAGCCACGCAATGTGGAAGAACGTCGCGGCGGTGTTGGAAGGATTCTGTGCGGCGGAAAGATCCCGCACTCCGATCGCGGCTAGGGAATGGGTGTTCCCGCTGGTCAATCCCGCGGTAGCGAGGGTCACCGTTCGTCCGTCCCCGGCCAAAGTCGCCGCATTCACGACAGCGCCCCCGCTGAGCGAATAGTTGGCCGCAGTCTCGGCGCTTGCCCGCTCGACAAGCTCACTAAAAACAGCGGTGACCGTGCCATTCGTGACCGAGGACACGCTGTTCAAGACCGGCGCGATAACGTCTGGCAGCGTGGTCGCGGAGGCGTCCAATGAGTACTCCGAGTTCCCGTAGGTATTGAAGGCCCGGACCCGGTAGGCGTACTGCGTGCCAAGCGAGAGGCCCGAGTCCGAGAAGGTCGTGACACCCCCGCCCGTCCGCGCAATCTCCACAAAGTCGGCGGAGTTGATCGAGCGCTCGATCTTGAAGCCGGTTTCGTTGTCCGATTCATCGGTCCACCCGAGATCGATCCGGTTGGTCGAAATCGGATTCGCGCTCAGGCCGGCGGGCGCCGCAGACGGCAGATTCGACACAGGGGTGGTCGCGGAGACCTCCGGCGAATACGCAGATTCGCCGTACGTGTTGAAGGCCCGGATACGATAGCGATAGTGCGTCCCCGGCGTGAGTTCCAAATCGGAGATCGCGACGGTGCCCGGGCCGGTCTCCGCGATCTGCACGAACTCCCCCGACTCCATCGAACGCTCGATCGCGAAGCCCGTTTCATTGTCCGACTGATCGATCCACGCCAGGTCGATCTGCTGCGCCGAAGCCGGACTCGCGCTGAAAGCGAGCGGCACCCGTGGCGGCAGCATCGACGGGAGCGTGCTCGTGTTCTCGTAGTAGCGGATCGGCCCGCTGGCCCAGTTGTCCGGCGCGAAGAGGTCCGGGTCCCCGTCCCCATCCGCGTCGGCCACCGTGGCATTGTACAGGTTCACATCGGCGAGCAGGCTGTCCTTTCCCGTGTCGATCGTCTGCTGGGTAAAGACCGTCCCCGTTCCATCGTTCAAAAAGGCCACGATATTTGCGGGCGCATTGTCCTGCCCGACCAGCGAGATGCCCGAGACGATGTCGAGATCTCCGTCCCGATCGATGTCCGCGATTTCCAGCGAGTGCCACGAGAAGTGCAGCGGATCGAGCACCACCTCCGTCCATGTGCCGTTCACAGGATCCGCTGGAGAAAGATAAACACGCACGCCCTTGGGCTTCGAATCCGTCGAGGGCGCATTGCTCAGTTCCTCCGAGTTGGTGATCGCGATGTCATCCCTGCCGTCGCCATTGAAATCCCCCACTCCAACCATGCACGCATAATCCGCGATGGCATCCGTCCCGTTGTTGGCCGCGTACCACGGCGCGGCGATCGTGCGCGGGAGATACGTCCCGTAGAGCGGGTCCGCAGGCGTCTCAAGCCACACACCGTTGATCAAAATGTCGAGATCCCCGTCACCATCCGGATTCCACAGCATGAGACCCTCGCGTGGATTCGTCGCAACGAACTTCCGCGTCTGCCAGCCCCCTCCGTCATTGCTCCGCAGCAGGATGAAACAGCCGTGGCTCACGTCGCGCGTCACCACGTCCAGCCACCCATTGCCATCGATGTCCCCCACCGCCACCTCAGACATGTGCGCAACGCTGTCGCCCGGGCTGCCCGTCCAAGTGCTGATGACGTGCTCCGTCCACACCCCGCCGAGGTCGCCGCGGGGATTCTCGAACCACGAAACGCGCCCGGACAAATCGCGCCAGTCGGAATCCGGAACGATGATGTCCAGAAAGCCATCATTGTTCATGTCCCCGACATCGAGGTCGCCGCCAAACCGGTTCTCCCGCGTGGCAACCGCCGCGGGGCTGAGCAAATTGTAAGTGACGAAACCCTGCGTCGCGGGATCGAACGCATAGATTCGGAAATGCATACCCGGTGAATCCTTGCTCGCCGTGCTCACGAATTCCGGGCGGCCGTCATTGTTAAAATCACCCGCGACCGTCGAGATGGCGCCACCGTTGCCGTCCGCAACGCGGATCGGCTCGCCAAAAATGGGCTCCCCCGTCGCACTCGCGACCCATCCGATAACGATCAAGCAGCCGATCCAAAGCGATCGGAGCGCAGCCCGCCACGGGCTGCCGTCCCAGCGCCATGCGGCGGGCTTCAATTTGGGGAGATTATCCAGCATGCTGGGGTTCGGGGCGATCCAGAATGTCTTGGTTAGGTCAGCCTCCCTGTCGGGCTTCGCAGGAGGCGGGCATTCGTCTTGCGAACTCAACTCGGATTTATGGTATTTCTTGTTGGTTGAACCTCTCTCAGCAAGCAGGAAATCGCACACCGAAACCGGGGTTTCGACTTCCCTCGGTCCGAGGGGCGTCCAGCGACCGGATCGCAAGCCGGTCAATGCACAACGACCAGACGCATGAATCTTCTTGGATGCGCCGCATCGCGCAGCGTGTACCGATCGCTCACTGATACGCTCCTGAACGGATCGGTACCCGATTCAGAAATCTCGACCCCGGACACAAGGGCCGTGAATCCACCTCCGTTCGTGCTCCGGGCCAGATCCAACCAAGGACCAGTCAGGCTGTCCGTACCCTGCACCGTGGCGGTCACGTCAATGGCGCTGGTGCTGCGCGTGAAGGCAAGCCTGAGCCTGTCACCTCCGCTAATCTGCGGCAACCCAGTCCCATCTCCTGCAACCGGGTTCGTACCATGGAAGTATTCGATGAGGTTCACGACGAAATCGTGATCGGGATCCTCCATGTCTCCAGCGACCAACGGATCCGGTGCCGCCCCGAAATTCAGCTGCTGCCATTGCAGGAAAGCGTCGGCAGGCGTCGCGGCAAAAACGTCGCCGCTATTCGGGGAGTCGCCATAGGCGTTGAATGCGCGGACGCGATAGATGTATCCAATGCCCGGTGCGAGACCCAAGTCGGAGAAGCCAGTGACGCCCGCTGCAGTCTGGACAACTTCGAAAAAGTCGGCGGCCCCCGTTTTTCGCTCAATCCGGAAGCCGGCCTCATTGGTGGATTGGTCGCTCCAGGAGAGATCGATCCGCGATTTCGATATTGGGGTCGCAGTCAAACCGGCGGGTGCAGTCGGCGGGCCTGCGGCCTGGATCCGGATGCTTTCAAACCTCGCGGTGGAGAGGGTGCCATCACTATGCGAGGTCACGGCGAGGCCGATGAAAACGACCGAAGCCATTGAAAAAGATGCGCTGCCCACTTGCTGCCACTGCACACCATCGCTGGAAACCGAACCGGTCAGGACGGCGCCCCGGCGCACAATCCTCACCCAATACGGTGCATCGACAGGCGGCGCGATTGCCGGGTTGAAAGCGACCTTTCCGCTCGTTCCGGCCGTGGTTGCCCGGTAGTTCATTTCCCCACCAAAATCCGGAGTGAGCGCCATGAGGGCATGCTTCGAGCCGCTGGTGAGTGATTCCCGGATCATCACGCCCGCCTTCGAATACGGGCTGGCTCTCGTCTGGCTTGCCACGCGTGCGACGACCTCCACATCCCCGGTAAACGTGCGGTGCGCAAAACGAAATCCATCGGCGACCGAGTAGATATCCGCACCGGAGCCGGCGACGGTGATCGCGGGACCGGTAATGACCATGCTGCCCGCAACCGCGACGCTCCCGATGTCCCGACTCAGCCACGCGGTGTGCGTGAATGTCGCGAAGTCAATCGACGGATTATGGGCGGCTGAGGCATCCCTCACTCCGTTCGCCATCAGGGAATAGGTGTTCCCATCGACCAACCCAGTCGTTGCAAGGATCACGGTGTGCCCGTCCGTGCCAAGCGTGCTGGAATTGACGACAGCGCCCCCGCTCAGGGTGTAGTTCGCAGTGTTTTCCGCGCTGGCACGCTCCACAGCCTCGCTGAAAATTGCGGTGACGAGCCCGCTCGCGACAGAAGTGACACTACTCAACAGCGGCGCGGTAGTGTCCGGCGGGGGAGTAGTGTCCGACAGAGTGGTGGCGGACGCTTCCAGCGAGTAGGCCGAATCGCCGTAGGCGTTGAAGGCGCGGATGCGATAGACGTATGCGGTGGCCGGGGCGAGGGCCGAGTCGGAAAATACCGTGACACCCGATGCGGTCTGCGTGATTTGGATGAATCCGCCGGCGACAGTCCTCCGCTCGACCCTGAAGCCGGCCTCATTGTCCGATTGGTCGATCCATGCGAGGTCGATTCGCGATGTTGATACCGGGTCCGCGGTCAAGCCCCCGGGCGCAGCCGCAATGACCGCCGGCACCGCAGGCCGGATGCTGATGTTGTCGAAACTTGCGGTAGAGAGTGTGCCGTCGTTACGCGAGGTCACAGCGAGCCCTACGACGACGACCGAAGCCATTGAAAACACCGCAGTGCCCACTTGCTGCCACTGAAGGCCATCGCTGGAGACCGAACCGGTCAGGACAGCGCCCTGGCGCACGATCTTCACCCAGTAAGGCGCAACGATTCGGGGTACTACGGCCGGGTTGTACACCGCGACGCCGGTAGCTCCCAGTGTCGTCGCCCGGTAATCCATTTCTCCGCCAAAATCCGGAGTGAGCGCCATGAAGGCATGCTTCGAGCCGCTGGTGAGCGTCTCGCGGATCATCACACCCGCTTTCGAATACGGATCGGCCCGTGTTTGGCTCGCAACGCGCGCGACGACCTCCACATCGCCCGTAAACGTGCGGTGCGCGAATTGGAACCCGTCGGCGACCGAATAGATGTCAGCTCCTGAGCCGGCGACAGTGATTGCGGGACCAGATATGACCATGCTGCCCTCGACTGCCACATTCCCGATGTCCTGATTCAGCCACGCAGCATGCGTGAATACCGTGACGGCATTCGATGGATTGTGGGCGGCTGAAGTATCCCTGACTCCGGTTGCCGTCAGGGAATAGAGGTTCCCATCGACCAAGCCATTCGTTGCGAGCGTCACGGTTTGTCCGTCCGTCGCGAGCGTGCTCGAAGTCACCACAACACCCCCGCTCAGGACGTAGTTCGGATTGCTTTCCGCGCTGGCCCGCTCGACAGCCTCACTGAAAACGATGGTGATGAGGCCGCCGGCGCCAGAAGTGACACTGTTGAAGAATGGCGCGGTCGTGTCTGGCGGCGGAGTGGTATCCGGCGGAGTGGCGGCGGAAGCTTCGAACGAGTAGGCCGAGTCGCCGTAGGCGTTGAAGGCGCGGACGCGATAGATGTATGCCGTCCCCGGCGTGAGGCCCGAATTAGAAAACGTCGAGATCCCCGCTGCGGTCTGCGCGATTTGCTGGAAGCCCCCGGTCCCGGTTTTTCGCTCAATCTTGAAGCCGGCTTCGTTGTTGGATTGATCGTTCCACGCAAGGTCGATCCGCGAGATGGATGCAGGGTTCGCAGTCAAGCCGCCGGGCACTGTCGGGGTCACAGCCGCCTGAATGCTGACGCTTTCAAACCTCGCGGTCGAGAGGGTGCCGTCATTGTGCGAGGTTACCGCGAGACCGACGAAAACAGCCGACGCCATTGAAACCGTCGCGGCAGCCACCTGCTGCCACTGCAAACCATCGCTGGAGACCGAACCGGTCAGGACAGCACCCCGGCGCACGATCTTCACCCAGTATGGCGCACCGACAGGCGGCGTGACTGCCGGGTCGTACGCAACCGTTCCCGTCGTTCCGCTGACGGTTGCCCGGTAGTTCATTTCCCCACCGAAATCCGGAGTGAGCGCCATGAGGGCATGCTTCGAGCCGCTGGTGAGCGTCTCCCGGATCATCACGCCCGCCTTCGAATACGGGTGGGCTCTGGTCTGGCTCGCAACGCGCGCGACAATCTCCACATCGCCCGTAAACGTGCGGTACGCAAAACGGAACCCGTCGGCGACCGAGTAGATGTCCGCACCGGAGCCGGCGACAGTGATCGCAGCTCCGGCAATCACCATACTGCCCGCGACCGCGACGCTCCCGATGTCCTGGCTCAGCCACGCACCATGCACGAACGTCCCCACGGTATTCGACGCATTCTGGGCGGCGGCAACATCCCTGACTCCGATCGCCGTGAGCGAATAGGTGTTCCCATCGACCAATCCGCCCGTTGCAAGGGTCACGGTGCGCCCGTCCGCCGCAAGCGTGCTGGAAGTCACCACGGCGCCCCCGGTCAAGGTGTAGTTCGCAGTGTTTTCCGCGCTGGCACGCTCCACAGCCTCGCTGAAAATTGCGGTGACGAGGCCACCGGTCCCGGAGGTGACGCTGTTGAAGACCGGCGCGATAGTGTCGGTCGGCGTCGTGGCAGACACATCCAAGGAGTACGCCGAATTGCCCACGGCGTTGAAAGCGCGGACGCGATAGACGTACTGGCTGCCCGACACGAGGCCCGAATCGGAAAACGCGGTGACCCCTGCCCCGGTCTGCGCGATCTGCGCAAATGCGGAGGAATTGACCGAACGCTCAATCCTGAAGCCGGCCTCGTTGTTCGATTGGTCGTTCCACGCGAGGTCGATCTGCGAAATCGACACGGAACTTGCGGTCAACCCGGCGGGTGCCGCCGGCAGTTGGACCGCGGGGACTGCGGTCACGTTCTGGTAGTAGCGAATCGGCCCGCTGTTCCAGTTATCCGGCGCGATCAGGTCCAGGTCGCCGTCGCCGTCCATGTCTGCCAGCATGCAGTTATAGACGTACACGTCCTCGTTAAAGCCATCCTTTCCGGAATCGATCGTCTGCTTGGTAAAGTTCGTCCCGGTCCCGTCGTTCAGGAACGCCACGACGGTTCCGGCAGCGTTATCCTCGCCCACTTTGGAAATGCCCGTCACGATGTCGAGGTCTCCGTCTCCATCGATGTCGCCAATTTGGAGCGACTGCCACGAAAAATGCAGCGGATCGAGGAGCACCTCGGGCCACACGCCGTTCACGGGATCCTGTGGCGAGAGGTAGAGGCGCACGCCCTGGGGTTTCGACGCGGTCGATGGATCGTTCAGAAGTTTCTCACCGTTCGTAATCACCACATCGACCCGGCCGTCGCCATTGAAATCCCCGAAATCCACCTTGCTGGCGTAGTCCGCGATGGCAGCGCTCCCGTTGTTATTCGGATACCACTGGGCGGCAATCGTGCGCTGAAAGTATGTGCCATTCAGAGGGTCCGCGGGCGTCTCAAGCCAGATTCCGTTGATCAGAATGTCGAGGTCACCGTCTCCATCCGGATTCCACAACTCGAGGCCTTCACGTGGATTCGTCGCGATGTATCGCCGGTTCTGCCAGCCAGTCCCGCTGTTGTTCCGAAGCAGGAGGAAACAGCCATGGCTCACGTCACGGACGACCACGTCGAGCCAGCCATTGCCATCAACGTCGCTCACGACCACCTCCGCCATGTGCGCCACGCTGTTGCCCGGGCTGCCACTCCATGTGGTGATGACGTGCTCGATCCAGTTGCCGCCAAGGTTGCCCGCCGGATTTTCAAACCACGACAGACGCCCGGCGCCATCTCCATTATCCGCCTCGGGCACAATGATATCGCGAAACCCGTCATGGTTGATGTCGCCCACGGCGATGTCGCCCCCGAAACGGTCCTGGCGACTGCCGACCGCCGCCTGGCTCATCACGTTATAGGTGAAGAATCCGTGCAATACGGGATCGTAAGAGTAGATGCGAAACTGCGGCTGGTAGGTGGAAGACCAGGAATCCTTGCTTGTGATGCTGATGAATTCCGCACGTCCGTCGTTATTGAGGTCGCCCGCAGTCGTTCCGAGGGCGCCGCCACCGTTGTTCGCCAGGCGAACCGGCTCGGCAAAGATCGGTGCTGCGGTTGCGCTCGCAGACCAAATGGCTGCCATGAGCCAACTCAGGAAGAACAACAGGAGCACCGATTGATTGGAAAGGTCGCCGCGAGGCATGGCACGGGATGTTGGAGTGAGGATATGGACTCGCACACTGAAGATATCGGCTGCAGACCGTCTCGTGGTCGGGTCGGCCCCGTCGAGTTCTCCGAAAGGAGATGGAGCGAGCGATGATGATTCTGGGGTTTGAAGTCCCGTGAGTTTCTTTCGTAACGACAGAAACGCACAAGGTTCCCCACGGAAAATCACCGCACGGCGGAGGCCGCTAGAACCGACAATCCGACAGTCAACGGAAGAAACTCCTGAACCGCTGCCCGAGCCTTTGGAGACCGCGCTCGATGTGGAGGTCATTGAAATGCTCGACGCCGCTTCTCACAGCGCTCAAGCCACCCTCCACGAGGTGATTCGCCTCAAGGCGGAGCGGAGCGGCGATGCCGTGCAGACGAGTCTGGATGTCTCCGAGCAGGCGTGCTGCGCGATTTTCCGGCTGGTGCGGTCGCAGAGCGCGGACGACGTAACCAACGGCAAGACTGCTGCCGATGGCGATGGCGAGCGTGCGCTTCGGGTTGTCGCGGGCAAAGTGACCGAGCTTGGACGCGCATTGGGTGGCCGGACTGCGGGACTGGTGTCAGCGGCGCCGGCGCTTCCAGGTCGCGTATATCAATACTGATGCCAGTGGCCGTTGCGGTCGTAATAGCCGCGGCTGTCACGGCGGTCATACCGCGGGTCGCGGGAGCTGCCCCGGTCGTAGTTGCGCTGGCGCTGATTCTGGGCGGATTGTCCGATGACGTAGCCGGTGCCTCCGCCGATGGCAGCGCCGAGGAGCGCGCTCTGCGCGGGCGTTTCGCAACCCGTGACGGCAAAGGAGACGACGAGGATCGCGCACAGGGAGGTTCGGAGAAGCCATTGGGAAGGCTTCGTGTTCCTTGCGGGCGGGGCGACTGGAATGATGTGTTTAGTATTCATGCAACCAGTATTCGGGCGGCACGGGCCCGCTGCGTGCATCGAATGTCCTCGCTGTCGCAAATAGAGGGCCTTCGCCGGATCCGGCCACCGGTCACACGCCCCGCGAGAGATCCTTCACGATCTGGATTTAGTCCTTCAATGGCTGTGATGGATTGTCGGCGCGCCACGCGATGGTCGATTCTCGGCGGCCCGGCGCTTCTCGGAGATCACAGCCAAAAGCTATCGCCGATTCGGGATGCGGAGGGGGCGTTGCCACGGTGCCACCGCGGCCGGTAACGTTGCGCATAGCTTCCGGCTGCCACCCTTTCCCCCAAAGGAGGCATTGGCCCGGGCCATGGGGCGCGCCGAACTCGGTGCGGGCGCTGGCAAACCTCGATGCGATCTGCCAGCGGCACTTTCCAACGAGCCATCGCATCGAGGTGATCGATGTCTCGACGGAACCGTTGCGCGCATTGTCCGAGGCGATTCTCGTCACCCCCCACCGTCGTGAAGCTTTCCCCGGCACCCGAGCGGGAGATTGCCTCACACACCGGAATCGCGCTCGGCACGATGACGACACGGCTCGAACTCGGACTGCTTCCTGCGCGGATTCGAAGATCTGCTCTGGGCCGGAAGGCGTGCAGAAAGCGCGGATATAAATCTATGGCGGGATACGGCCAACCGGGCCGCCAGCACGATCATGTCGTGATGAAACACTACGATCACATACTCACCAGCGCAGCCCTCCTGGGTCTGCTGCTGATGCTCCTGCCTCCCTCGCACTTGGGGGCCGAGGACAATGTCGCAGGCGGAACCATGAGCATCTACGTGGAGAACGATCTCTTCACCGGGACCGATCGGCAGTACACCAGCGGCGTAAAGCTCGGATGGAGCTCGGCGGATCTCGAGAACTACAGCGACTCCCGTTACGCCAGCCCCTTCCTGCCGCTGTTCAATCTCCTGCCTTACATCAACGAAAAGGCTTACCAGAAGAACCTGGTTTTCGCCCTCGGCCAGAGCATCTACACTCCAGACAACACGGAGGCTTTCACGCTGGTGACCGGGGATCGACCCTATGCCGGCTGGTTATACGCGGGCGTGGGGGTGGTCTGGAAGGATGCGGATGTCCGCAATTCGCTCGTGCTCAACATCGGCATCGTCGGCTCCGGTTCATTCGCCCAGGAGAGCCAGCGGCTGGTGCACGACTTCCGCGGGCTGGATCATCCGAAAGGATGGGACAACCAGCTCCATAACGAACTCGGCGTGGTGGCGATCTACCAGCGCGAATGGCGCTGGCCGAAGCACGAACGCCGGGTGGGCCTCGACTGGGAGTTGATTCCGCACGCCGGCGTTGCGGTGGGGAATGTCCAGACCTTTGCGAACATCGGTGGCGAACTGCGGGCCGGCTGGAACCTGCCGGATGACTTTGGCACGGCGGCGATCGGGCCCGCGGCGGTCACCTCCACGCCGGTGGCGGGCCGGCAGGGCGCCGAACGCTCGCGATTCGACGTCGGCCTTCACGTCTTCGCCCGCGCCGATGGCCGCGCCGTGGCGCACAACATCTTCATCGATGGAAACACCTTCGGGAACAGTCCCTCGGTGGATCGCAAGTGGTTCGTCGCCGACCTCAGCGTGGGCGCGGCGATAAACTACAAGAACACAAAGCTCGCCTATGCGGTCGTCTATCGGACGAAGGAATTTTACGGGCAGACGGAACCGCAGGTTTTCGGAACGGTGTCGATGAACTTTGAATTCTAACGCCCGGCTTCCAATGCGATTCGCCGAACACCGGACAGTGCCCGTCACCGGACGCATCCTGTCCCATTTCCTCACGGCCCTGCTGACCTTGGCGACCGTGTCATCCGCCGCGGCGCAGGCGGAGACCCGGAGGAAGCCGCCCTCGGCCGGATCGACAATACCGAAGACGAAAGCCCCAAAAAGCGATGCAACTTCGAAAGGTGCGCGCTCCAACCCTCCGGCGGACAAAACCGAGATTGCCGGCGCGGAACCGAAGAGGACCGGCTCCGTGAAAATCCCAGCGGCGCCAAACACCGCCGTCGCGTCCGAGGATCTCGTGGAGTTCCCCGCGCAGCCGGCGGGCGTCCGTGCGCTCATCGAATTCAGTCTCAAACTCGCCCGGCAGAACCTCCCTTACACCTCCGGC
>JBEBGK010000012.1:0-15569 GCA_040081515.1 Chthoniobacteraceae bacterium | reverse complement strand
AAGGCGCACGTGGAGCAGGCGCTCGCGGCGCTGGCGGCGGGCAAGCACGTCGTCTGCGAAAAACCGCTCGGCATGAACACCGCCGACACCGCGCGCGTCGTGAAGGCCGCGGCGAAAAGCGATCGCGTCTTCGCCGTGAACTACAACTGCCGCTTTTTCCCCGCCGTGCTGCAGATGCGGAAGCTCGTCGAGCGCGGCGACCTCGGGAGGATCATCCACGTGCAGGGACACTTCTTCCAGGACTGGCTGCTGAAGGAGACGGACTACAACTGGCGCCTGCTCGCGAGCGAGGGCGGCAAGCTGCGGGCGGTCGGCGATATCGGCACGCACTGGATGGACGCCGTGTCCTTCGTGCTCGGCGCAAAGCCGGACGCGGTCTTCGCGATGCTTGAAACTTTCCACAAGACCCGCAAACGCCCGCGCGGCGAGGTGAAGTCGTTCGCGAGAGCGACATCGAAGGATCTCGTGAGCTACAAGGTGGACACGGAGGACTTCGCGAGCGTGCTGCTGCACTTCGGAAAGTCGCGGCACGGAAATGCCGACGGCGTGCACGCGAATGCGAGCATCTCGCAGGTGGCCGCGGGCTGGAAATGCAGCCTCGCGATCGGCATCTACGGCACCGAGGGCAGCGTGCGCTGGGAGTTGCAGGACCCGAACGTCCTCCACATCGGCCGCCGCGATAAGCCGAACGAAATCCGCCAGCGCTGCGCCCCCGGTTTCGACAAGGACATCGCGCATTTCACCGACTACCCCGGTGGCCACGCCGAGGGCTTCCCCGATTCGCACAAGATGCACTACCGCGCGATCTACGAGCACATCGCCAGCCGCGGAAAGTCCCCCGCCCTCTTCGCCACTGCGCAGGACGGCCACGAGGAGGTGAAACTCTGCGAGGCGATCCTGAAGAGCCACGCGAAGCGGACCTGGGTCCGCGTGTAGCCCGCCCGTAGCCATGGGCCATTTCGCCTCCGCGGGTGCGCCATCCGCGGCCCTCTCCGCGACGTGATGTCACAGGCAAACCCGGCCCTTCTCTGGACAAGTTCGGGAATGCATCTTGCGCACGGGTGGGACACTCTTTCCCAAACCCAATGAGAACCGACCGTTTCACCCAACGCATGCAGGAGGCGCTGCAGTCCGCCCAATCCCTCGCCGCGAACCGCAACCACACTGAATTCGACAACGAGCATTTCCTGATCTCGCTGCTGGAACAACCGGAGGGCGTAACCCGTCCGCTGTTCGAGAAACTCGGCGTGAACATCCCGGACCTGCAATCGAAGCTCGAGGCGGCGATCGCGAAACGCGCGCAGGCGCACGGCATGACGGCGCAGACGAATACGGCGGCGGAGCTGCTGGCGATCCTGCGGCAGGCGGAGAAGGAGATGGCGAAGCTGAAGGACGAGTATCTGAGCGCGGAGCACTACCTTCTCGCACTGGCCGACAGCGGCGTGGCGACCGGCAAGCTGCTGAAGTCGCTCGGCGTGACCCAGGCAAAGCTCATGCAGGCGCTCCAGCAGGTGCGCGGTTCACAGCGCGTGACCGATCAGAATCCCGAGGACAAATACCAGACGCTGCAAAAATACGGGCGCGACCTCACGGAACTCGCGCGGAAGGGAAAGATCGATCCCGTCATCGGCCGCGACGACGAGATCCGTCGCACGATGCAGGTGCTCTCGCGCCGGACAAAGAACAACCCGGTGCTCATCGGCGAACCGGGTGTCGGCAAGACGGCGATCGTCGAGGGGCTCGCACGGCGCATCGTCGCGGGCGACGTGCCGGAATCGCTGAAGGACAAGAAGCTCATCGCGATGGACATCTCCGCGATGGTCGCCGGCGCCAAGTTCCGCGGGGAATTCGAGGACCGGCTGAAGGCGTTCCTGAAGGAGGTCACCGACTCGCAGGGCGAGATCATCCTCTTCATCGACGAACTGCACACGATCGTCGGTGCCGGCAAGGCCGAGGGATCGATGGATGCGGGCAACATGCTCAAGCCCGCGCTCGCCCGCGGTGAACTGCGCACCATCGGCGCGACGACGCTCGACGAATATCGCAAGCACATCGAGAAGGACCCCGCGCTCGAGCGGCGCTTCCAGCCGGTGAAAGTGGACGAGCCGAGCGTCGAGGACACGATCGCGATTTTGCGCGGATTGAAGGAGCGCTACGAAGTCCACCACGGCGTGCGCATCCAGGACGCCGCGCTCGTCGCCGCCGCCATGCTCTCGGACCGCTACATCAGCGACCGTTTCCTGCCGGACAAGGCTGTGGACCTCATGGATGAGGCCGCGTCGCGCCTGAAGATGGAAATCGATTCCATGCCCACCGAGATCGACCAGGTGGAGCGCGCCATCATGCAGGACGAGATGGAGCGGCAGGCCTTGAAGAAGGAAAAGGATCCCGCCTCGAAGGAGCGGCTTGCAAAGCTCGAAAAGGACCTCGCCGACCTGAAGGAGAAAGGCGCCGCACTGAAGGCGCAATGGCAGAGGGAAAAGGTCATTCTCGGCGGCTCGCGCAAGGTGAAGGAGGAGCTCGAGGCGCTCCGCAACGAACTCGAGCGCGCGCAACGCACGGGCGACCTGGGGAAGGCCAGCGAGATTCAATACGGCCGCATTCCCGAGCTGGAGCGGCAGCTCGCCGCGCAGAGCACCACCGGCGCGCAGCAGCAGACGACGCTCCTGCACGACGAAGTCACCGACGAGGAAATCGCCAAGGTGGTCTCCGCATGGACCGGAATTCCCGTGAACAATCTCCGCGAGGGCGAACGCGAGAAGCTCATCCGGATGGAGCAACGCCTCGGCGCACGAGTCATCGGGCAGAAGCAGGCGATCCTCGCCGTGTCGAACGCCGTGCGCCGCGCGCGGAGCGGCCTCCAGGATCCGAACCGCCCCATCGGCTCGTTCATTTTCCTCGGGCCCACCGGCGTCGGAAAGACGGAACTCGCCCGCGCGCTCGCCGAGTTCATGTTCGACGACGAGAATGCGATGACCCGCATCGACATGAGCGAGTACATGGAGAAGCACAGCGTCGCGCGGCTCATCGGCGCGCCTCCCGGCTACGTCGGCTTCGAGGAGGGCGGCCAGCTCACCGAGACCGTGCGCCGCAAGCCTTACTCGGTCGTGCTCTTCGACGAGATCGAAAAGGCGCACCACGACGTCTTCAACGTGCTGCTCCAGGTGCTCGACGACGGCCGCATCACCGACGGCCAGGGCCGCACGGTGGATTTCAAGAACACGGTCATCATCATGACCTCGAACATCGGCTCGCAATTTATCCTCGATGACGCGAACGCGGAGCAGCGCGAGGCCCGCGTGATGGAGGCGCTGCGCGGACATTTCCGCCCCGAGTTCCTGAACCGCGTCGATGAGACCATCATCTTCGATCGCCTGAGCGACAAGGACCTCACGCAGATCGTGGAGATCCAGCTCCGCCGCCTCGACAAACGGCTCGCCGACCAGAAGCTCACGCTGAAGCTGACCGACGCCGCGAAGGTCCATCTCGCGCGAGAAGGCTACGATCCGATCTACGGTGCGCGACCGCTGAAGCGCGCGATCCAGCGCGACCTGCTGGACCCGCTGAGCCTGCAGATCCTCGAGGGGAATTTCCGCGAGGGCGAGACGATCACGGCGGACGTGAAGGGCGGGAAGATCGTCTTCAGCAAGTAGGACGTATCGGGAGATGTCGCAGCCGCGTTCGTGAGAACGCGGGCACTTTTCAAAAGGGACGATCTGCCCGCACTCTTACGAGTGCGGCTGCCATTTTTTCTTAAACCGCTCCAAACCCCGGCGCGATCCGGTCGAACCGTTTGCGGTTCGCCGGTTTTCGGGCGAAAAGTGGACGCGCAATGCCATTCCTCATCCTCATCGCACTCATGGCCCTCGGCGACCTGCTGTGGTGCTTCCGGGCGCGGCGCCTGCCGCGGCGCTGGATGCGCTGGAGCATCGGTGCGTTTGGGCTGCTGCAGTTCCTCGGGCTCGCGGCGATTCTCAGCTCCCGTGGCGGATTGCCGCTCGAGGCTCTGATGCCGCGCTGGCTGCATTCCGCGATCCTTTTCTGGCACCTGCTCGTCGTGATGCCGAGGTTGCTCTGGTGCGCCGCGCGCGGTGCCGCGGGCCTCGCAAAACGGATGACCCGCGCGAGGGTCGCTCCGACACCCGAGCCTGCTGTGTCGGGCAGCAACCTCACGCGGCGCGAATTCCTCGGTGCAGCCGCCGCCTTCACGCCGCCGCTGATTACGCTCGGCGGGGCGGGCCTCGGCGAGTCGCAGCTCGAGGAGTTCCGCATCCGCCGGATCGACGTCCCCGTGCCCGATCTGCCGCCTGCGCTCGACGGGCTCACGATTGCCCACGTCAGCGACATGCACGTCGGGCGCTTCACGCGCGGGCGGGTGCTGGAGAGGCTCGTCGAGAGAACAAACGGCCTCAACGCGGACCTCATCACGCTCACCGGCGATTTCATCAACCACTCGCTGCGCGATCTCCCCGTGGCGCTCGACGTCGTCCGTTCACTGCAGGCCCGGCACGCGGTCGCGGCCTGCGAGGGCAATCACGACCTTTTCGAGAATCCGCGGATTTTTTACCGGGACTGCGAGAGCGGCGGGCTGCCGCTGCTCCGGGGCGAGGCCGCGGGCGTCACGATCCGCGGCCAGCGCGTGCAGTTCCTCGGGCTCCCGTGGACACGCGACGGAAACGCGCAGCGCGCGCAGACCCGCGCGCTCCTCGCGCGGCGCGATCCAGCCGCCTGGCCGTTGCTCCTCGCGCACCACCCGCATGCGTGGGATTTCGCGGATGAAATCCCGCTGACCCTCTGCGGCCACACCCATGGCGGCCAGTTCATGCTGAACGAACGCACCGGCTGCGGCCCGATGCTTTACCGCTACTGGAGCGGGCTCTACACACGCCCGACCGGTTCCCTCGTGGTGTCGAATGGCGTGGGAAACTGGTTCCCCGTCCGCATCCAGGCGCCCGCCGAGATCGTCCACCTCACGCTCCGTCGCCGGGCATCCGCCACGGTGTAAGTCGGGCCGCGCCGCTTACGACTCGATCGTATTTTCCAGCAGGCGCCGCACCGCGGCCTCCGCCGCCTCGGGGCCGCGCACATTGGACACGGCGACCTCGATCACCTGCTGGCCCTCGTTCCTCCTCCCGGCGCGCACCGCGGCCAGTCGCCGCGCCACGGTGAGTTCCTCCACCGTACTCGGGCGATCGCCGTCGAGCGGGCCCTGCTCCCACAGGCAGTAGAAGACGTAGAACTCGTGGTCCTTTGCCCGGAAAATATAGGAGCGCATCGGCAGTTCGACGCCGCGGATTCGCATCGTTTTCACGCCGAGGTCCGCGTGCATCTTCGCACCGGTGGCGGGGAGACAGACCTCGGGGCCGTGCGCCCTTGCGAGTTGCACCGAGGTGCGCCCCGGCGCCCAGCGGAGAAAAATCATCGCCCAGTTCGTCCCATCAGGATCCGTCCACGCCGCGGAGCGCCCCTCGCTGTAGAGCAGAATCGAGCGGGTGACATCGGTGAGCGGGACATTTTTGAAGCGCGGCCTGTCCTCCGGCCAGCGCACCGACCAGGCCGCCGCCTTTTCCGAGCGCGACTCGTGCATCCGGTACCAGCCCTCGGTCGCGACCTCGATCGCCGCCATCCACACGAGCGCTGGGATCAGCACGGCCCTGCCCGGCGGCAGACCGGGCTGGATGAGTGAATCCACCTGGGGAGGCGGCGGGAGGCTGTCCTTCTTCCGCCGCAGGACAAGACAGAGGAGCCCGACGCCGGCGAGACTGCTCACGAGGACCACGAAGCCGACGGTATCGTGCCATTGCTCCACCGCGCCGGTGCCGGAGCGCGCGCTGACCGTCACGAGAAAAAATGCGCGCCCCGTATTGCAAGCGAATGCGACGCCGAGACCGCCGGCCAGCAGGATCAGCCTGCGCACGATGCCGAAGCGCAGAAGCTCGCCCATGAAGAGGGCGATCATCAATGTCATCTGCAAGGATCGTACACCGCTGCAGGCCTCCTCCACGCCCACACGCCCCGTGCTGATCTCGATGATGTTTCCGAATTGCAGCGCCGGCACGCCGCACCAGCCGAGCGCCTCGACACAAATCCCGGTGACCGATCGCATGAGCCACTGCACGAGCGCCTGCTCGATCGGCACCGGCCAGGGGACCGCGACGAGGAAGAACGCGATCGGAAATGCGAAATGCCCCAGCCACGGCCGGCCTCCCGCAGCATACACCGCGCACAGCGAAATCGCCACGCACGCCCCGCCCAATGCCCATCCCACCAGCCTCCAGTCCGGCGCGGATTCCTGCACCAGGCGCACCGGAAACAGCAGGAGGGCGAAGGGAAGCGCGACAAGCAGCGGGCCGGACCGCCACGAGGGCGGCGCCGAGGACGGACGGCTCTTCCATCGCTCCAGCACGAGGTAAAGCGCGAGAAACGGCACCGTCCACCCATACGTGTACTGCGGGTTGATGGACCACTCCACGCGAAGCTGGTTGATGGCGAACAGCCACAGAATCGCAAGCACCACGAGCGACGGCCACCACCGCGCGAACAGACTGCCGCCCGGAACAGCCACGTTGCCATCGACGCTCATTGCGATCGCCATCGTTTGATCAATTCGCGCTCCTCCGCACGCAGCGACTCCAGCCGGATCGCATCCGCCTCGGCCCGTGCCTCGGCGGTCTTTCCGTTCAGCCCGAGGACCGCGGCATAGACCGCCCGCTGGCCGGGCCCCACGCGCTCCCACGGGATCACAAGCCCCTTGTAAACCGAAAGCGCAAAGGCCGCGTCGTTCCGGCGGTACGCCGCAAGCGCAAGCGTCGTGCGATGCGCGAGGCTGCCCGGGGCTTGCTCGACCAGCTTGCGCGCGATCGCGAACGACTCGTCGATCGCCAGCCCGGCGAGCAGGTTGACGTAGGCGAGATCATTGCTCACCGCGCTGTCCTTCGGCCATCGCTCATGCATGGCCGTGAGGATCTCCCTTCGCATCTCGGAACTGCCCCGCCTCTCCCCGATTCGCAGCAGGGCCTCATGCGCGAGCCTCGCCGTGGTGGCGCTTGCGGCGAGCTTTCGATACGCCTTCTCCGCCTCGTCGAGCTGGCCGATCTTCTCGGCATACTGCCCGACGAATGCCAGTTGCTCGGGCGAAGGCCCCGCGGCGATGACCGCCTCCTTCCAGTGCTTCTCGGCTCCCGTCTTGCTGCCGAGTTCCACTGCCGATCGCGCGAGGAACACCTCGCGGTAGGCGTCATCCAGCGGCACTCCCTTGATCTCGAGAATCCGCTCGATCTCCGCCCATTTTTTCAGCGCAGCCATCGCATCGAGGCACACGAGCAGATGATCCTTGCGCTTGAACGCCTCCTCGACCGGCAGGAAGGCGAGCGTCCGTTCGAACTCGCCGTGCGCGTTCAGCCACACGGCGAAACTGCGCTTTGAAGCCGCATCCGCATCCGCATAACGGCCGACAGCCGCATCGATCAGTTGCGTGCGAAGTTCCGGATGCAGCGCGATCTCCATGTCCATCACGAGAAGCCGGTGATCTACCGTGGCACCGGGATGATTCTTCACGAGCTCGATAATCTCCTCCTTGGTCGCAGCCGGCAGATCCGGCTGCAATGCGAGCCGGCGCAGCGCCTCGAGGCCCTCCGTCGTCCGCTCGCGCCCGAGTTCCCTCAGGCCGCGGAGCCCCGATTCGCGCTCCGCCTCGACGGTGGAGGCCAGCTCCAGCAACGCGAGCAGCAGCCGGCCCTCCTGGTGTGTGGGCTCCAGCTTGCACGCCTTCGCCGCGAATTTGCGCGCCCCCTCCCCGTCGCCCTCCGCCGCCGCCCATCGCGCCGCGAGCCGCAGCAGCACCACGTCATCCGGCCGCTCGCGCAGCAGCGGCTCGATTTGCAGCCCGGCCTCCGGCACCGCGCCGGACCTCAGCAAATCCTCCGCATAAGCCTGGCGATCCGCCGGCTCCGCGGCACCCGTGGCGATCAGTTGTTTCCACAACTGCGGTGCAGGACGCCCGGCGCGCTGCTGCACCCGCGCCGCCGTGCGAATCGCCGAAGGTTCATCGGGCTTGGTCTGATAGGCCGTGCGAGCCTTGGTGATCGCCTCCTGCACATTGCCCCCCATCAATTCGGCCTCCGCCTGGGCCGCCAGCCGCCGCGAACGGAGGCCCTGCACGGCATTGTAGAGCGGCGTGAACCACACTGCCACGGCGGCCACACAGACAAGCAGCACCCCGCCCACCACCAGCCATGTCCGGCGGCGGCGCTTCTTCTGCTTTTCAAGCTCGGGCGCAAGTAG
This sequence comes from Chthoniobacteraceae bacterium, assembly GCA_040081515.1. GTDB lineage: Bacteria > Verrucomicrobiota > Verrucomicrobiia > Chthoniobacterales > Chthoniobacteraceae > SXWH01. Next base: position 7,286 of record JBEBGK010000012.1, on the reverse strand, counting down.
GGTTTCCACAGGGGCTGAAGGAATTCTCGGATGTGAAAGTTTACCTTCTAGGCAGGCTTCGTGCCAACGTTAGTTTGCCGAAGCCAGCGTCCTCCGGCCGATGGCCGGCACGCTCCGCGATGGCTTTCCTCGCAAGCGGCCGCCGTGCACCGCCTCAGCCCGCGCCGTCGTCCTTCCACCTTTTCTTGACCGGCACGCAAGGATTGCCCGCGCAGATCATCGCGCCGGGTAGATCCGCAGTGACCACCGATCCGGCGGCCGCGACCGCCTCGGCTCCGATCCGGATCCCCGGCCCGACAAACACGGCCGCGCCAATCCACGCACCGTCCTCCACCGTAATTGCGGCACCGCGGTAAGGAAACACCGGGTCGCGATAGTCATGATTTCCGGTGCAAAGGAAAGCCCGTTGGGAAATGCAGCAGTGCCCGCCAATCTCGATCCGCTCGAGATTCAAAATGAACACTTCCTCGCCGATCCACGAGTGACTCCCGATCACCAGCTTCTGCGGAAAATAAATATTCACCCGCGGCTTGATGACAACCCCCTCACCGACCGTCGCGCCGAAGCACCTCAGCAGTGAGCATTTCAGCCGGTTCGGCCAGGGCAGCGCGCTGAGAAAGAAAGCACATTTGCACAGATACCAGAGCGCCTCGAACCATCTGGAGCGGCCACGTTCCAGTTCGGCATCGGGCCGGAACTGATCGAGTCGGACGCGGGTCATAGGAATTTGGGATTGCGGAAAAAGGAAGTCAGGAGCCCTGCGGCGGCGATTTGCCAAGGGAAGCAGCGGCTTCCACGCCGGTTCCGCCCCTTTTCTTGAGTTCGTATGTCTTGGCCACGCTCAGGAACTCGTAGAAGCCGTGCAACCGGGCGAAATAGTAGCCCTCCAGACCGTCGAGAAATCCTCGCTGCCAGACGTACACGTAGAGGAAGCGAAGCAGCCCGCGAAAGGGGAGCATCTGGGACCACTGCTTGAGCCTGCGCCGGAAATCCACGTCCCCTTTCTGCAGATGTCCTCCGCCCAGACGGAGGTAGCGATCCAGCGCGACACGCGCCTCCCAGTTTGAGTAGCGGTTGTGCTTCTCGACAAAGACAGCGACCGAGGGGAACGCGTAGTGATCCATCTCACAGCGCAACCGGCCCGTCGCGCCTTGGACGACGACATGCTCGTGGACCTCGTTGTCCCCGCTCTGCGTATCGACGTCCGTCAGTTTCTCGTAGCGCCCGAGGCGATGCTTGAAGAGGCGCAGATTCCAGTTCGGGTAGTAGGCGTGCCGCAGCCATCTGCCCATGAACATGAACCGGCGGTTGATCCAGTATCCCGCAGTCGCGTGGTTCGGGTCGCTCACAATTGCGCGAAATTCAGCCTCCGCTCCGGGAGGCATCACCTCGTCGGCATCCAGGATGAACACCCACTCCTGCTTGAACGGCAGATTCTCGAGGGCCCAGTTCTTCTTCTTCGGCCAGGTCCCGTTAAAATCAAACTGAACCACCTTGGCGCCCAGCCCTTCCGCGATCGACTGGGAGCCGTCAGTGCTGTGGGAGTCCACGACAAAAACCTCATCGGCCCATGCGACGGATCCAAGGCAGCGCGGGAGGTTTGCAGCTTCGTTCCGGATTGGAACGAGAATGGATACGGGCACCGCCATGTAATCGCAATGCTAGGTCCCGCAGCCAGGCGACGCAACTCTGGCGGGGATTGGATTGTTCACTCCCCGCCCGATCCACCCGTGACCGCCGCAACCGATCCAGCCGTCCATCGCCAGGAGACTTTTCTAGTGACCCTTTGAAATCGCCGGGGAAGGCACGGCGCAGCGATTGCTCTCCCCAGCCGTCCGGATTTTTTCACGAACAAGAGTTGCCTCGCACCCCGCGCCTCGTGAGCCTACCCATTCTCCTTCAATGCGATTATTCACCTGGATCCGAAAAAGATTCCATCCCCTGTGGCGGCTGAGGAGCCAGCCCTGGTTTCGTTCGCTCCAACGCCGGTTCGATTTCCCCGTTTCCATCCGGACCGGTCGCATCCGCCAGCATGTCCTCTTCATGCGCGATTTCTCCTACATCGTGCCGCACGAGGGGGCGGAACAGCGGACGGCTGAGTGCTTCAGGACCCTGCTCCATTCCTACCGCCCCACCGTGTTCCTCGACATTGGAGCCAATGTGGGAGGCTATTCGTGGGTCGCGTTGAACCATGATCCCGCAATCACCACATGGCTCTTCGAACCCGACGAAACGAACGTCCGCCTGCTGACGAAGACCATCGCGAAAAGCGGACTAAAGACCGCCCGCCTGTTTCCCGTCGCCCTTTCCTCCACAAGCGGCACGGTCGAATTCCTGGTTGATGACGCCAGCGGAGCAACTGGTTCCATCGCGGCCTCGACCTCCAATCAAGAGCCACTGCACGCCCGCTACGGTTTGAAAAACCGCCGTACAGTGAAATGCGAGGCGCTCGACTCCTTCCTGCCGGAATTGCAGGGCCACCGCATCCTGATGAAAATCGATGTCGAAGGAGCGGAGGACGCCGTGTTGTCCGGCGCGCGCGAGTTTCTCACGAAACTCCGCCCGCTCTTCATCCTGGAATGCTTCGAACCTGAAAAAATGCGCATCCTCAAGGAACTTCGCTACCGGGCGTACGACCTGAGCGAGGGCTGCAACTGGCTCGTGGTCCCGGAGGAAAGGTCAGCCGAGGCGGAGACCGCGTGGCTGCCCGGACCAATCGCCGCTTCGTAATCCGTCAGGGCTTCATCACCCGCGGCTTGATCGACTGGCAAGGATTGCCGGCACAAACCATCCATTTCGGCACGTCGCGGGTGACGACCGAGCGCGCGCCGACCACGGCGCCTTCGCCGACGGTCACGCCCGGATGGATGAAGCACTCGGCGGCCAGCCACGCATGGTCACCGATGGTGATTGGCTTCGCAAACAACTCAAACCGAGGGGACTCGTAGTCGTGCGACCCGGAACAGAGATGGGCGCCTTGTGAAATGACCGCGCGCTTTCCGATGGTGATGATCGCCTGGTTATAGAGGATGACTCCATCGCCCACACCCGCCTCGTCATCGCACACGAGATTCCAAGGAGCCCAGACCCGCACCCCGGGATAGATGTGACAGCCCCGCCCGAGTTTCGCGCCGAAGAGCCGGAGAAGGAATGCCCTCCACCCGTGCAGCGGCCGGGGGCTGGGGCGGAAAAGGAACAACCAGACAAAATTCCAAACCATGCGCGCGAGCCGGTTCCCCGCGGAGAAACTCGCTCCGGTATGGGCGTCAGTTCCCATTCTTGATTTCGTCAATGGCTTCCACTGTCACTTTTTCTCCCCGGCACGCATTCACCCGGGCAACCCCTCGCGCCGCGAGCAGGGCGATGGCGGCTCCCGTAAATCCGATCGCCGCATCGCCGGCACTTCCATCGCGCGAACCGCCGACCGCCTGCAATATCTCGATCCCGATGGGAAAGGCGAGCAGGGCCGCCGCAAGCCATCGCGACCTGGGGTTTCCGAGGACATAGAGAATTGCGCAGGAGAAACCGAAGAAGCCGAGCAGCTTTCGGGTTCCGGTATACCAGTCGGCGTATTTCCCGACCACGGTCGGAATCCACGGCAACTCGTGAAAGCGTGAAGAACTCCGCAACCCGAAAAACAGCACAAGCCCGGTCAGGCTGGCAACCACCAGCCACCGAATCAGGACCGAAACCCCGGGCGGGATCGAGCCCCCGTGCTTCAGCGACGGTGGCAGGCCTTGGCCCGCATCGCCCTGGCATGCGCCGGGCGATTCCAAGCGGTCGCCACCGGGTTCGTTCATCTTCGTCACATTCATGGGCAGGCTGATGTTCCCAAGAGCAAGTCGCCTGCCGTCATCGCGGTCGCAGGGCCAGTTCGTACCGGGCGGACACCGCCCTCGCAATGCTCTCCCACCCATAGTTCGTCCGGCACACCTGCCTTGCTGTTTCGGCGATTGCATGGAGCCGGGACTCATCGAGGGAGGAGAATGCCACCAGCGCATCCCGGATCGACGATGGTTCCGTTGTGCATCGGAACGAAATGCCATGGCAAAAGCCGTCCGGCAGGTTGCATTGATCCGTCAGGATCGACGGGAGCCCGTAGGACCACGCCTCGAGCACCGCCATCGGCAACCCCTCGCCGAACGACGGCAGGATGAATCCCGCGGCGTGCTGGAAGCAGGCGGCCTTTCCTTCACCGAACCGCGGTCCGAGGAAAACGACCGAGCCGGAGTTGTCCGGCCGCGCAGCCCATCTTTCCACCTCCGCGGCGAGGGTGTCGTCGCCAAAGCCCGCAATCGCGAGCCCGAGGCCGCGGTGTGCCTCCGGGTGCGAGACCCGCAGGAGATCGAATGCCTCCATCAACTGCCGCACCCCTTTCTTCGAGTGCAGGCGGCCAAGAAACAGGAGCACACGCTTGCCCGCGAGCGCGGGCGGCCATGGGCATGGGTGCGCCGTTGACGACGGGGAATCCACACCGTTCGGAGCGATGAACACCTTCGCATCGGGATAGGCCGCGAGGATGTCGCGCTGCTCCTGCTCGCTGAGTGCCTGGAGGCCGGATGCATCGGCGACGGCGCGATCGACGTACCACCATCGCGCGAGGCGCTTCTGCACCCTGCCGCGGGACAGTATCCACGGGTCGAGCATCCCGTGTGGCGAGATGAAGAACGGGCACCGGTGCTTGCGAGCCAGGCGGCGAGCCGTCGAGCACTGGTGCGACCACAGTCCATGAAAGTGGATCACGTCCGGGACAAAAGGCAGTTCCAGCCGGGTCATCCCCGGCGACCACGCGAGGGAAGCCGGGCCGTGGGCTTCGCCCGTGAGCAGGGTCACCGGGCGCCACTTTTTGAGATCGCCCGCATGGCCGCGCGGTTTCACGCCCATTGCCGCCACAGCGTGCCCCAGGCCCAGGAGCGCAACCGCCAGCCCGTGCACCGCATCGAAGAGACCGCCCGCTTCGCGGGTCAGGCTCGTCGTGACGAAAAGAACATTCAAAGCGCGATCAGTTTCAGGGCCTCCGCCGCAAACCTGTCGGGGCCGTATTGGCGGATGATTTTCTGCGAAGCCGCGCCCATGAGCTTTTCCACCTCGGGCGAACCGGTGAACCGGGAGAGGATTTCGCTGAGTTGCGCCGCATTCGCCGGGTCGAAGGTGAAGCCGTTCACGTTTTCGACGACCAATTCCGGGACACAGCCGGCGTTTCGCGTCACGACCACCGGGAGGCCCGAGGCCATCGCCTCATTCACCACCAAGCCCCATTCCTCCGCCGTGCTCGGAAGAACGAACACCGATGCAAATGCGTAAAACCCGGGGAGGTCGTCCAGTTGGGCAAATGGGAAAATGACCACCGATGGCGCGGACGGCGGACCGTCCGCGGCGTTTTCGGGGCCGCGCTCGAAGACCGGCAGACCGGCATCGCGCGCCTGTTTGATGAGCGCGTCGCGGCATGGGCCGTCACCGACGAGCACGAGTGAGTGAGTGAGACCGGGATTCTCCCGCGCGAGCAGCGCATACGCCTCGATCAGGATGCCCAGGTTCTTTTTCGGCACCATCCGGCCCACATTCAGAATGTAACGGCCGGGCAACCCGGGGGGCCGGACTCCGGCCGCGCGGACCGTGTCACTCCCCGCCGCAAAGAACGCATTGTCCACCACATCGTAACCCGTCGCGATCCGCCCGCCCGGAACCCCCAGGCTGACGAAGTGCTCCTTCTGCCGGCTGCCCCCGACCAGAGCGCCGTCGAAGAGACGCAGGAACATCCGTTTGACGAACCGCCCGAGTACCCGCGCCTTCTCCGTGGCCGCCCAGGATTCATTCATCATGAAGCATCGGACGCCTACGAGTCGCGCCGCGATCAGGCAGAGCGCATTGGCGAGCGGCCAATAGCTCGGCAGAAACGCGATGTCCACCCGCGCCCGCTTGAGGAACCGAAGCCATGCCATCACCACGGCGCCGGTCCGGACCCTGCCGCTGCCGGGGAGCAGGGTATGGCTCTCCGCCACGCGCGGCTCACAGGGAAGCCATGAGTAAGTCGCGCTCTTCTCCTGAAAACGAACGCCAATCACCGTGCCGCCAATCTTCGACGCCGCGGTCGCCAGCGCATCAATGCGCGCGACGTGGTATGGCCCGAAATCCAGGAACAGGACCGCAATGATCGGAAGATTGGTCACTCGGTTGGAAAACTCGCTTCCGGAACTCACACCGGACCCTTCACGCGCCTCATCACTTCGGATCACGCCAACCGGGCTAATCGGCCGCGGCACCTACGACTTGGAGCCGTGCAGGGAATCGGCATACGCGGACCGTCCCCGCGGGAGCGCCGGGAGCGCCGCCCTTGCGAGGGGCGCGAGCGCGAGTTCGAGCGAGTCATCGGCATGGGGTACCGTCTTGATCAGACGGGCTGCGACCAGGCACATGACGTATGCGCCCCACACCGGATACATGCCCGTGACGAATGCAAACGATGCCCGGAACCCCCAAAGAAACCAGAAGACCCAGGCGGCGTTCAGGATGAAGAACAGCGGCGAGCCAAACATGTTCTTTTGGCCGATCCGGTCCCACATGGAGCCGAGCACCCCAAAGATCAGGGCCCACATGGCGACTCCCACGGCTCCGCCCATTCGGACCCCGTCTCCAACCACCGAACAGGAAAGGCTCGCCGTGCCCATCCGGATGGGACCCATCGCCGCCGGGCCAACTGGCTCCTCAAAGCTGGCCTGACTTTCCTGAATGCCCTTCGGCTTTCCGCGCCAGAGTGCCCTCGGAATCGGATTGACCGCAAGGTAGAAAAGCTCCTTAAAACCCACGTAGGGATGCGGCGACGGGCGATACATCCGCTCCAATGTCAGCAAGTACAGATTGTTGTCCCGATGCGCCTTGGCGACGTTGAAGGTGGTCTTTCCGGCAAAATCACTGACGCCTCGCAAGTCCTGCAAAAGGTAGTTCCGTTTGCGCACCTGGTACTCCCAGACGCCAATCAGCAGGACGAACATCAGGATGGATGCAATCGTGAACGTCGTGGTTCCAACCCGTCGCCCGAAGATGAGCCAGATCGCCACCGGTCCGACGAGATAACCCGCCATCAATCCCCGGGAACCGCCAAGGAACATGACGAAGATAAGGAAAGCCGCGCAGATGCTCACTCCGATCCGGGCCTGAAGGGAGGCCTTCGCCACACGACCGATTTGCACCCAGGACATCGCCGCAATCGTCGGGACCGAAGACGCCATGAAATCCAGCGGTTGCAGGAATACCTCCCATCCCCCGATCCCCCCGCGACGGATCAA
>JBEBGK010000414.1:0-4297 GCA_040081515.1 Chthoniobacteraceae bacterium | reverse complement strand
GTGGTGCGCTTTGCGGACACGATCGGCTATCACTCGGACAATCCGCGCAATGTGTGGCCGTATCGCGACTGGGTGATCCGGAGCTTCAACGAGAACAAGCCGTTTGACCGTTTCACCATCGAGCAGATCGCCGGCGACCTGCTGCCGGATGCGAACCAGGAGACTCGCGTGGGCTCGGCGTTCAACCGGCTCCTGCTGACGACCGAGGAAGGCGGCGCGCAGGCGAAGGATTACGAGCAACGGATGTTGACGGACCGAGTGCGCGCGGTGGGCGCGGCGTGGATGGGGCAGACGACCGGCTGCGCGCAGTGTCACGACCACAAGTTCGACCCGTTGACGCAGCGGGATTTCTATTCGATGGGCGCGTTCTTTGCCGACATCAAGGAGCCCGCCATCGGGAAGGTGGAGGACGGAATGATCGTCGCGACGCCAGCGGATGAGAAGCAGCTCGCGAAGCTGGACGCGGCGCTGGAGCAGGCACGGAAGAAATTCGAGGCGGTGCGCCCGCAGCTCGATGCAGCGCACCAACAGTGGGAGGCGGATGTGATCGCGTACGGCGTCACATTACCCGAGCTGGCGAAGGACTCGAAGGCATCCGAAGCGGACCGGAAGACGGCGCAGCAGGTGATGGCGATCCTCAAGCGGAAGGCGAAGGATCGGAACCCGAAGGAGAAGCAGCAGGTGCAGGATTATTTCCGCGCGAAGGCGACGCCGCTTTTCAAGACCGAGACCGAGGCGCTGGCAAAGGCGGAGCGCGAGCGCAAGGCGTTCTACGATGGGCTGGCAAAGTGCATCGTCTCCGTGAGCACGCCGACGAAGCGCACCGTCCGCATTCTGCCGCGCGGAAACTGGATGGATGAGAGCGGCGAGATCGTGAAACCCTCGCTACCGCATTATCTGCCGCAGAAGAAAATCGAGCGCCGCGAACTCACGCGCCTCGACCTCGCCGGCTGGCTCGCGGCTCGCGACAATCCGCTCACGGCGCGCACGGTGATGAACCGGACGTGGAAGCAGTTTTTCGGCACCGGCCTCAGCAAGGTCCTCGATGACCTCGGCGCGCAGGGCGATCCGCCGCAGAATCCAGCGCTGCTCGACTGGCTCGCATGCGAGTTCATGGACAGCGGCTGGAACATGAAGCACATGGTCCGCACCATCGTCACGAGCGCGACCTATAGGCAGGTGTCCACGCCGACGAAGGAGCAGCTCGCCGCCGATCCTTACAACCGCGAACTCGCGCGCCAGAGTGCGTTCCGCGTGGACGCCGAGCTCGTGCGCGACAACGCCCTCGCCATTTCCGGCCTGCTCGTGCCGAAGATCGGCGGCCCGAGCGTGAAGCCGTATCAGCCCGAAGGCTACTGGGAGAACCTGAACTTCCCCGTGCGCACCTATCCCGCCGACACCGGCGAGGCGCAGTACCGGCGCGGGCTCTACACGTGGTGGCAGCGCAGTTTCCTGCACCCGAGCATGCTGGCATTCGACGCACCGAGCCGCGAGGAATGCACCGCCGAGCGCAACCGCTCGAACATCCCGCAGCAAGCGCTGGTGCTGCTGAATGACCCGAGCTACGTCGAGGCCGCACGCACTTTCGCCGCACGCATCCTCGGCGAGTGCAAAGGGGACAGCGCCGCGCGCATCAAGTGGGCGTGGCAGCAGGCGCTCCAGCGCGACCCGGACGCCGCGGAGCTGAAGACGATGATCAAGGTTCTGGACGAGCGTCTGTCGGCCTACAAACAGGAGCCGAAGTCCGCTGAGGATCTGCTGAAAGTCGGCTTCGCCCCCGCGCCAGCCGCGCTCGATAAGGCAGAGCTCGCCGCGTGGACGCACGTCGCGCGAGTGTTGCTGAATTTGCACGAGACCATCACGCGGTCATGAATGCACCACGTAAAGCGGACACTCCTGTCCGCGGAGTCATCCCTCGTGCGGAATCGGCACCGCGGCCGCCTGCCAGCGGACCGGATTGTTCGCTTTACGCCGCGCGCCCGAGAATCTCAGCCGTTCACTTTCAGCCCTTCGAGCTTCGCGAGCCGCTTCGCCTTCGCGTCGAAGCTCCAGAACGTGTCGCACCCGAGCACGAGTGCCGAGGAGACGTGCAGGATGTCGTAAGTCCGAAAGCCCTCCTTCGCGGTGTGGCGGTGGGCGATGTCCTGGAAGACCGTTTCGAGCTCTGCAATTTGAACGTCCATGGGACAGCACCATACGCCGAGTGTCACCGCCTCGATAAAGCTGGCTTCCGCTGCCAGTGCGAATTCCGGCGTGATGCGAAGCTGCTGCATGCCGTGTCGCGCGAGGAACACACACTGCTGGATCGCATTCACCACTTCGAAGCGGTGCAGCCATGTGACCGGGAGAGGTTCATCGCTCACTCCCAGCAGACTTCCAGCCTCCGCGCTGTGCGGCATCTCCACCAAAATGTTCGTGAAGAAATTTGTGTCGGCGTAGATCACGGCTCATCCCCTGCAATCATCCGGGTGATGCGCTCGGAATCGGCTTCGGAAGGCGGACGAAATCCCATTGAGCGCATTCGCTGGCGCAGCCGGCTTCTCCATTCGACGAATGCTTCCGAACTCCGGGCTCCCGTCGGAGGCCCGGGCTTCTCCAGCGACAGGATGAAATTCCCTCCGCCTCTGCTCGATATTGTCACGCGTCCGAGCTCCCGCACCGCGGACAACACCACCTGCGGCTGGCGGTTCAGATCGCGGACGGTGAAGGTGTCGCGTGTGGGGGTGGCGGCACGACGGCGGGCGGGTTTCCTAGCGGGCTTGGTCTTCGTCTTCATGTCAGTCATGATGACTGACATCGCCGTCCCCCGCAACTTTCAAATGCAGCACGCCATTTCCCGAACATGAATCCTGACATCCACGCTCACTTCACCCGCCGCGCATTTCTGGGCAGGACCGCGACCGGACTCGGCGCCGTCGCGCTCGCCTCCCTTCTGCGTCCCTCGCTCCTCGATGCCGCGCCGCAGCTCGGCGTGCTCGGCAGACTGCCGCTGCCGCAGAAGGCGAAGCGCGTGATCTGGCTCACGATGGCGGGCGGCCCGTCGCACCTGGAGACCTTTGACCCGAAGCCGAAGCTCGCGGAGATGGATGGCAAGCCGATGCCCGAGAGCCTCACGAAAGGCCAGCAACTCGCGCAGCTCCAGGGCAAGCCGCTCAACTGCTTCGGCCCGCAGCATCCGTTCGCGAAGTTCGGGAAGAACCAGGTCGAAATCTGCGCGCTCTTCCCGCACATCGGCTCGGTCATCGACGACATCTGCATCATCCGCTCGATGACCACGGACGCGATCAACCACGACCCGGCGCACATGTTCATGAACACCGGCTCGCAGATCGCCGGACGCCCGAGCATGGGCGCTTGGGTGACCTACGGGCTCGGCAGCGAGTCGCGGGATCTGCCGGGCTTCGTCGTGCTCACCTCGCTCGGAAAGGGCGGGCAAAATCAGCCCATCGCCGCGCGGCAGTGGAGCAGCGGTTTTCTGCCGAGCAAATATCAGGGCGTGCAGCTCCGCGCGAAGGGCGATCCTGTTTTGTACCTCGGCAATCCCGCGGGCATCACGCGCGAGCGGCAGGGCGGCGATGTCGAGGCGATCAATGCGCTCAACCGCCAGCGCGCCACGCTGGTGGACGACCCCGAGATCGCCACGCGCATCGTGCAATACGAGATGGCTTTCAAGATGCAGGCCAGCGTGCCCGATCTCATGGACGTGGGCGGCGAGGATGCAAAGACGCTCGATCTTTACGGCTGCCAGCCGGGCGATGGTTCCTTCGCTTCGAACTGCCTGCTCGCCCGCCGTCTCGCCGAACGCGGCGTGCGCTTCATCCAGCTCTACCACAAGGATTGGGACCACCACGGTGGCGTGAAGGAGGGCATCGCACTCAAGGCGCAAGAAATCGACCGCGCGTGCATGGCGCTCATCACGGATCTGAAACAGCGCGGCATGTTTGAGGACACGCTCATCGTGTGGGCCGGCGAGTTTGGCCGCACACCGATGTCACAGGGCGGCAGCGGACGCGATCATCACAACAAGGCGATGTCCGTGTGGCTCGCCGGCGCGGGCATCCACGGCGGCATCACCTACGGCGCGAGCGACGACCTCGGCTACGCCGCGGTGGAGAATGTCACCACCGTCCACGACCTCCACGCCACGATGCTCCACCAACTCGGCATCCGGCACGACGCATTCAGTTTCAAATTCCAGGGCCTCGACGCACGCCTCACTGGTGTCGAGGGCGCAAAGGTGATCAAAGCCATCCTAGCGTGAAGCGCCAAGGAGCCGGGGCGCCCTCGACACCAGTGA
>JBEBGK010000413.1:0-4313 GCA_040081515.1 Chthoniobacteraceae bacterium | reverse complement strand
CGCGCAATCCCGCGCACGACTACGCCACCCACCTCAGCACCTGTCCCTGGTGCCAGATCCACATCCGCGAGGGCGGCCCTGATTACTTCGTGATTCCGGGCCTCGCCTCGAGCGCACAGGTCGGAGTCGCGGAACTCGATCGGGCGTGGACCGAATGGCGCGCGGCCCGCCCGGTCGATTTCGCCGCAGTCAAGGTCGAGGACTTTCAACTTCCCGAGGCGACCGGGAGACCGATGCCGATGGCGGCCACCCGCACAAACTCCGTCCTGCGGAAGTGGTGGTACAACCGCCTTCGCGCGATGGGCCTCTCGATCTACGGAAATCTGAATCCCGCCTACGTCCGCGAGCGGGATTTCAGGCGGCGCGCTTGGAATGTCACCCGGCTCCACGCGGAATCACTCGTGGACTCGAGGAACCGCGTCATCGCCGAATACCGGAAGCAGTTCGAGCAGCGGACGCGCGCGCTCCGGCCCCAGTTGCTCGCGGACTGGAAACGTCTCCAGGATCTCCGTCAACGGCGGATCGATGAACGAAAGGCGGCCTTCCAGTTGCAGGACTTCCTCGACGCGAAACGGCTGGACGCCAGCGGCGACACAGGCATCGAGCCGCATGTCGTCGTGACGGTGATCGAATACGGAATCGAAACCGCGCTGGACGCGAGGGAGACCGCTGCGACTTCCGGACTCGGGCCGTCCGTCATGACAAGCCTCCAGACTTGGGCGCACCAGTGCGAAAGCGAGTTCCGCTTCGACCCCTCCCTTCCGCTTCCGGAGGAGGAACTCGCGAAGATCGACCTCGATCTCAATCCACAGCGGGCCGCGCTTCGGAAGCGCATCACCGAGGGACTCAGCGCGCTCGCCGGGCTCGAGACCGAGGCCCGGATGCGCGTCGCCCACTTCGAGCGGCAGTTCGCGGACTCGATCGGAGCACTCGCCCAGGCGCGGGCCGACTACGCCATCGCTTACTCCAAGGGCAACTGACCGCCGGCAATCCCGCCGCGACGGCGGCTTGGATCGGGAGCGTGCCGGGGCATTCCACGGCACGGGTGATGCTCCCCTTTCCATGCAAGGAGCCAGACCATGAAAGACACCCTCGGAAGACTTACTGCGGTCGCCATTGTGATTTCGGCAGCGGTGCTGATCTCGATGATGGCAGTGATCGAGATGGCGCTCATCGCCCGGCCTCAGCCGATCACTCGATAGCCCTGCCGCTTTGGTCCGGCCGGGACGCGCGCCCCGCAGCGCACACATCCATCCGTGAGAATGGCACGGCGCCAGCTTTCACTATCTTCCGGATGAAGCCTATCCAACTCCCTGACTGGCAGGTCGCCCGGCTGAAATCAGCCGCTGCAATCCTCGACGCATCGCCCGATGAACTGGCGGCGTGGCTCCTGCGCAGAGTGCTCTCCGGTGAACAGCTCGCACAAATCGTCAGCGAAGCGCTCGGCCGCGAAGAAGACGACGTCCGCCGCGCCGAGAGCCTGATGGTGCTCGGCATGTGGGAGACCTGGATGGAAGAGGATCAGGCACGGCAGGATGCCGAGCCCGCGATCGGCAGCCACGGCCGGGCACCGCTCCCCGACAAAGCCCGCGATGTCCGGATGCAGACACCGGCCTGAGCCGGCCACCGGCTACTCCTTGAGTTCGTCGAGGGTCCGTTTCGTCTCGCCCGCGAGCGGTTCCTCGAGCCCTGCCTCCAAGGCGCGCGTCAACGCATCGCGACCCTGCGGCTTTTCCTTTTGCTGCACGTGCGCCATCCCGAGGTAATAAAGCGCCTTCGCGTTCAATGGCCTCTTTCCGGCGCTCTGCTTGTAGAGCTGGATCGCCGAGGTGAACTGCTTCCGATGATAGCTGAGTTCGGCGAGCGTCTGCGCGAGTTCGGAATCCTCGGGCAGGGTCGTGAGCGCCTTGGCGGCGAGTTCGTAGGCCTTGTCCCGCATCGAGGAGTCCGCGACGTAAAGTGATGCCAGCCGTTTCTGCGCAGGGGCAAAGTCGGGGAAACGGCCGAGGATCTCGGTGTAACCCGCAGCCGCGGCCTTCGCGTCGCCGCGTTGCGCCTGCATGGCGGTGCGCACCATCAGCGCAGGCAGATGGGCGGGATTCGCCGCGAGAAGTTTCTGCACTTCCGGCTCGGCACCGGCGAGGTCCTTCGGATCCGCCTCGATCACGGACATGGCGAGGAACGATTTTGCGTCCTCCCCCTCGGGCGAACCGGCGCCGGCGGCGATGACCCGCCGCAATACTTCCTGCGACTGGGCGACCTTGCCCAGGGCATACGCAGCCCGGGCAAAGTCATAAAGCACCCCCACTTCGGCGTTCGGCCGACGCACACTTTCCTGCAGCATGCTGTAAGCGGCAGGGTAGTTCCCGGTCTGATACGAGACCCGTCCGAGGGCCTCGCCTGTCGCGGGATCGTTCGGTGCGAGCGCCCGCGCCTTTTTCGCAAGGTCCAGCGCCTTCGCGCCATCCTTCAGCGGGCCGGCGTAGAGTTGCGCCAGCTTGATCGTGGCAGCAAGCATCTTGGGATTGCGCTTGAGCGCCTCTTCGTATTCGGCCGTCGCCTTCGGCAGGGCGCCCTGCTTCTCATACGCTTCGCCCAGCCGCACCCGCGCCAGAGGATCGTCGGGCTGGTGTTTTACGAGCGTCTCGAGTTCGTTCACGGACAATTCGGCCTGTTTGCCGGAGCCGTCCCCGAGCAAGGCCAGCCTGCGAGTCGCCTCGTCCTTTCCCGGGAACTCCGCGGTCGATTTCATCGCAGCCTGAAGCGCGACTCTCGCGGCATCGGTCTGGCCCATCATGTAGTTCGCCATGCCGAGGTGAAACTGAACCTCGGGATTCTCCGGCAATTTTCCGGCGCTCTCGACGATCAAGGCGAGCGCCTGCTGGTAATCCCCGCGCTTGTAGAGGATCCAGCCGAGAGTGTCAGCGACCTCGGGGTTGTTCGGATCGAGCGTCCGGGCTTTGCGCGCCAATTCGTGTGCCTTTTCCAGGTCCGGCATCCGCTCGGAATAGAAGATGGCGATGTTGTTCAGCGCGGGCACGAAATCCGTCTTGATGGTCAGCAGCTTCTCGTAGAACTCCCGCGCCTTCGGCAATGCGTTCATCCTTTCGTGGAGCATCGCGATCATGAGCACCGTGCGCTCGTCATCGGGTTTCTTCGCGAGCGACACCTCGAGGCCCTTGATCGCCTCCGGCAGCCTCCCTGCGGCGAGATAGGTTTCGACCAACGTCTCGTAGCCGAAAGGCACATTCGGATCCAACTCGATCGCCTTCTTCAGCTCCGCCTCCGCCCGATCCCAGTTTCGCTGCGCCGCGAAAATCCTGCCCGAAAGGAAATGCGCGCCCGCCGAGTCCGGCGTCTTCTTGAGATGCGCATCGACCCTCCGGTGGGCGGCGTCGAAATCCTTGCCCGAGAGCTCCAGTTCGATGAGCTGATAGGTGAAGAGCAGATTGTCCGGCTCGAGTTCCTGCGCCTTCTCGATAGCAATGCGCGCTTCGGGAAGCTTCCCCATTTCACGGAGAATTGTCCCCAGCCTCAATTGGGCGAGGGCGTTCTTCGGGTCAGACTTCGCCTGGCCGTCGAAGATCGCAGCGGCATCCGCCGGGCGCCCCAGCAGGCGGTAAGCGCGGGCGAGCACGAACTCCGCCTCCGGTAGCCCCGGGCGCCGGTTGAGCAGATCCTGCATGGAGGTCATCGCATCCTTGGCGCCGCCCGTGCGAAGGTTCACCTCGCCACGGAGAACGACCGCGTCCGCGTAAGCGGGCGCAACCTTCGCGGCTTCATCCAGAATCGCGCCGGCTTGGGCGAGATTTCCATCGCGGAAATACGCCCTGCCGAGCTGATACATGACCACCGGCGACCGCGCCCACGACTTGTGCAGCCGCTCCAGCCCCTCGATCGCTTTCGCGACCTCGCCTTTCAACAGAAAGATCTCCGATTGGAGAATGCGCGCCTCCAAATTCGAACCATCGCGGGTGAAGAGATTATCGAGCAGCGCGAGGGACTCGTCGTATTTCTTTTCGGAAAATGCGATCTGCGCCAGGAGCCGCCAGGCAATCAGATAATCGGGGGTCTTCTGCGTCATCTCCTTCAGGATCGTCCTCGCCTCTTCCAACGGGCCGACCGTGAGCCTGAATTCGACATATCTCAGGCGCGCCGAAGAGCGTGGCGGGGCGAGTTCGTAGGCGGCCTTGAGCGACTCACCGGCGCGCGCCGTGTCTTTCTTCCCGAGCCAGATGTTTGCCATGGCGAGATGCGCCGGGATCGACTTCGGATCGACCGCGAGCGCCTTCTGCACCTCGGCCTCCGCCGCG
>JBEBGK010000412.1:0-4317 GCA_040081515.1 Chthoniobacteraceae bacterium | reverse complement strand
AGGCCGCCGGCGTGGCTGCGGTGACCGGCTCGCCCAGTTTGTCATAGGCGCCGCGCATGAGGATGAAAGTGGGGCGCGGCTCCTTCTGCTCCTCCATCACCAGCGTGGTGGGAATCTGCGCCTCGGCGGCGGCGATTTCCTTGCGCAAGGCGGCCGTCTCATCGCTCAAGCGCCGATGCTCGGGGAGCTGCGACAGGCGGTAGTCCGTGAGCTGCTTGCGCTGCGGCGCAGTCCGTTTCGCCGGCTCGTTCTTCGCGATGGCGACGATCTTCTCGGGCGCGATGAGATCCTGCGAAGCGGCCGTCGCAAAAATCCGCCACTCCGTCGTTCCGCCCGCATTCTCGACGCCAATGGTGATGACGATCTCCGAGCCTTCGAACGGTGTTTCGAATTCGAAGAGAGCCTGCGCAGGCTTTCCGGGAGCGACCGAGAGCGGCGAGCGGGTGCGGCGGTCGCCGTCGAGCACGTTGGTGTGCGCGGCTTCGATCGCACGGAGCTTTGTCTTGCCGGCCTTCAGTTCGCTCCATTGAAAACTCGCCGCGGAATCCTTCGTGGCGCATTCGAGCCGCAGTGCGGTGAGTTCGCCCGGCGGCAGCTTGGCGGTGATCCGGATGTTGTTCGCCCGCGTTTCCTGAGGACCGATCGAGACGACTTCTCCGTCCACCTTTGGCGGTTGATCGCCTCCGCTTGCCTTCATCGGCTGGAGCGGCTGCCAATCGATTTCCGCTGTGGCGAGGCTTTGGGCCCAAAGGTCGAGATCTCCGGTGGCGAGCACTTTCAACCGATCCTCGACCGGTTTGAGCTTCGCATTCAAAGCAGCGATCCGCCCCTCGATCTCCGGCGCGGGCAGCTTGATGAAGGGCGGCGCGTTCGTGCGCACCGGATTCGAGTAAATGCCGACGCCGCGCTCGGGCACGTTGTGGAAAAAGGCCTTCATCGCGTAGAAGTCGCGCTGCGTGAAGGGATCGTATTTGTGATCGTGGCAGCGGCAGCAGTTGAACGTCTGCCCCAGCCACACGGCGGCGGTCGTCTCCACTCGGTCCGCGGTGTATTCGGCGAGAAACTCCTCCGCGATGATGCCGCCCTCCTCATTCAGCATGTGATTGCGATGGAAGCCGGTGGCGATCTTTTGATCGAGCGTGGGATTCGGCAGCAGATCGCCCGCGAGCTGCTCGATGGTGAACTGGTCGAAGGGCAGGTTCGCATTGAACGCGCGCACCACCCAGTCGCGCCACGGCCACAGCTCGCGGTCGCGATCCACCTGGTAGCCATTCGTGTCCGCGTAACGCGCCGCATCCAGCCAGGCCACCGCCATGTGCTCGCCAAAGGCGGGCTTCGACAAAAAGTAATCCACCATGGCCGCATACGACTCCGGCGCGGCAAACCGCCGCTGCTCCTCGATCGTGGGCGGCAGTCCGGTGAGATCGAGCGCCACGCGTCGCACCAGTGCGGCTGCCTCCGCGCGTGGTGAGGGCTTCAGTCCGCGCTTGGGCAGCTCCGCGCGGATGAAGTCGTCGATGCTGCCGCCTGTCTGAGGCTTCACCGGCGGCACGAAGGACCACTGCGCCTCATACCCGGCGCCCTCGGCGATCCAGCGCTTCAGCGTCTCCTTCTGCGCCGCGCTCAGCTTCTTGTGCGACTTCGCCGGCGGCATGAGGTCGTCCTTGTCGTCGGTGAAAATGCGCGCGACGAGCGTGCTCGCGTCCACCTTTCCCGGAACGATCGCGACGTCGCCGGATTCCGCCGGCTGGATTGCCGCCTCGCGCACATCGAGCCGCAATCCCGCCTTCTGCTTCGCCTTGTCCGGCCCATGGCAGGCGAAGCAGTTGTCGGAAAGGATGGGCCGGATGTCGCGATTGTAGCGCAGCGGCTCGGCTGCCGCCGCATGGAGCGACAGAGCGAGGCTGAGAGCAGGGAGGAGTTTCATGGTCGAGATCGTGCAGTTTGACCCGGCGGCACGCGGCAGGCGGGAGCGGTTCTGGTCTTTACCACGCTCCCGCGGTTGTCGGCGTAGATGACTTCCGATTCGCGCAAGCCTTAGCAATGCGTTTGGCATGATGAGGACATCCACTCCCGCATCCGGGAGTGTCGTCCAGCGCCTTCGGCGCTCGTTCCTTTCCCTCCCGCCTTGGTGTGGGGGAGGCGACCGGCGGCTCTTTGCCTTTTGGTCCGAAGCCCGCGACTCCCACAGCGCAAAATCCCGATTGCAAACCGCACCCCAGCCCTTCAGCATTTCGGGCATTATGAAGACCCTCCTTACACTCCTCCTGGCCCTCACCGCCGGCTCCCTCACCGCCGCCGACACGAAAAAGACCGCAGCCGCCACCCCGGCGCACAACCTCAGCGAATTCAAGCTCGGCGCACTCATCACCGGCCCACAGGCCAGCCTCGACGACGCCAAGGGCAAGGCCGTCCTCATCGAGGCGTGGGGCGTGCATTGCGGACCCTGCATCGCCAGCCTGCCGCACATCGAATCCATCGCGAAGCGCAACAAGAGCAAGATGCTCGTCTTCGGCGCCCACTCGCAGAATGCCAGCGACGAAGAGGTGAAGCAGGTCGTCAAAAGGAACCGCCTCAGCTACACGATCACCAAGGGCGTCAACGGCCCGGTGCAATTCAGCGGCATCCCGCACGCGTTTGTCTTCGACACGACTGGCGCTCTCATCTTCCACGGCCATCCGTCGGATCGGGAATTTGAAAATGCCGTCCGCAAGGCGACCCGCGGCGCCACCGCCAGTGCCGGCGCACCCAGCGGTCTCGACGCCTTCAAGGCCAGCCAGCAGAAGTAGCCGGGCGATCGCGTAGGCTGGAGAGGCTAAACGACGTTGTAGCCGCGCTGCGGAGTTCCGCAGGGAATCGGGGCGCCCTCGCCCCGAGGCGCGGCTGCGGAAAAAATCAATCGGCTCTATCCCACCCAGCCGCGCCAGCGATATACGGCCCAGCCGGCCACCTCGTGCGTCCAGATCCCGAATTTCTCGAATCCGCGCCAGTTGGGAATCCCGATGGGGCTGCGTTGCCGCGCCGTGCCGACGGTGGTGAGAAAGTTGCACGGTACCGGGACCACCTCGATTCCAAGCGCCCGAAACACCGCGACGGACCGCCGCATGTGACTGGCGGAGGTGACGAGGAGCACGCGCCGCCATCCCCGCTCACTGGCACGGGCCGCGAAGCGAACGGCCTCATCGCGCGTGTCCGCGGCTGCGCCGAGACTGACGACCTCACGTCCCGGCGCCAACTGCCAGGATTCCAGCCACGCCTTCCCGAGATCGGATTCGACCACGACCCTGCCATCGAGAATCACAAGTCCGCCGCCGAGCACCAGCACCGGGGCCTTTCCCTTCCGGATCACCTCGACGCCCATCATGAAACGGTCGCCGGCGACCGTGAGGTGGACGCCGCCGACTTCGTAACGCGACGGCTCCACCCCGCCGCCGAGCACGATCGCGGCGTCGCACACGGGAAGGGCTTCGACGTCGAGGCCCTTCCACGGCTCCTCGAGCTGCCGCAGGAGCCAACCGGAAAAATCCGTGCCGCCGACGAGCGTGATCAGCGCGACCACGGCACCGCTGATCATCGAGGGGAATCGCTGGCGCCGGCGCCAGAGGATCACCGTGAGCGCGATGAGCGCGAGCCATGCGAAGCCGATCGGCTCCAGGAGGAGCAGGAGCTGACGGAGGAGGGAGTCAATCATGCGCGGCAGCATTCCGCGGCTGCGGATCGCATCGGGCGGGCATCGGAATGCCGGCCTACTCGCGTTTCATCCAGCCGAGCTGGATGAGGACATCCGTGAAAGCGGACCGTTTGGCTTCGTCCCAGACGAAAGCGGCGCTCTGGAGCCACTCGTCCCATTTCGCCATGTTTCCGTGCTGCCTCTCCCATGCGGCGTTCGCGTAGTGATACGCCGCCGTCTGCGAAGGGAAGGGGATTTTCCCCATCCACTCCTTCGCGTGATCGAAATCCTTTTCGAGCAGGTAGGTGAGGAAGATGCGGTACGCGAGCAACTCGATGGTGGGATCGTCCTTCTTCGTCTCGTCGTACATCCGGCTCCACAGCGCCCGCGCCTCGGCGTATTTCTCCTGGAGGAACGGGATCTCGCAGAGATTGAACCGCGCCGGGAAAAAATTCGGGTCCAGCCGGAGCGCGTCCTTGCAGTACTTGGCTCCATTCACAAAATCACGCTGCTCGATGGCGATGGCTCCGCGGATGTTCAGCGACCAGATCGTCGGCGGGAGGATCTCATCCGCCTTGTCCGCGTACTTCAGCGCGCCCTTGAAGTCCCGCGCCTGAAAACGGTCCATGGCTTCGATGATCAACAAC
>JBEBGK010000411.1:0-4329 GCA_040081515.1 Chthoniobacteraceae bacterium | reverse complement strand
GCGCCGTTCGGCGGGAATCCGCTGATCCTGGTGAAGCACACGGACCTGCCTGCGAGCCGGAAGAACGAACGTCGCGGGTTCCTCACGTTCGACGTTTCTCAATTCAGCGCAGCACAGTTGAAGGAAGCGCAGCTCGTGCTCGACCCGGAGCCGAGCGGGCTGGGCTTTTCGGCGCTCGTGCCGGACTCGCGTTTTGCGGTGTATGGCATCACGGATGACGCGCAGGATTCGTGGGATGAAAGCACGCTGCGGTGGGAGGAATCGCCCGCCTGTACGGACGATGGGATCGTTCTGGAAAAGACGCGCAAGCTCGCGGAGTTCTCGATTCCACGCGGCGGCGTGACCGGGTCGATCACGGTCGGCGGCGAGGCGCTTGCGGAGTTTGTGCGCAAGGATGCGAATGGCCTCGTGACTTTCATCATCGTGCGCGAGACTGGCGAAACGGATCCCTCCGGTCTCGTCCATGCCTTCGCGTCGAAAGAACATCCCACGGCCAATCCTCCAACGCTCCGCCTGAAATGAATTTCCCGCCCATGCCACGACTGCCGCTCCTTTTCGCCTGCCTGCTGCCCGCGATGGCGTTCGCCGCCGATGATGGCGCGAAGCGCGAGTCGATGAAGTTTTTTGAAAACGAAGTGCGCCCGCTGCTGGCGAACCGCTGCTACGAGTGCCACGGCGAAAAGAAGAAGAAGGGCAGCCTGCGGATGGACAACATCAGCTTCATCAAGGCCGGCGGCGATTCCGGCCCGGCGCTCGTGGCGGGTAATCCGGACAAGTCGCTGATCATCCAGGCGGTTCGCTACAAGGATCCCGACTTCGAGATGCCGCCGAAGGAAAAACTGCCGGACAAGGAAATCGCGATCCTCGAAAAGTGGGTGAAGCTCGGCGCGCCGTGGCCGGAGACGGAGGCGACGCGCGTGGCGGTGGATGAGCACGGCTTTGCGGAAAAGGATCGCAGCTTCTGGTCGTTCCAGCCGCTCGCGAAGCCGGTGCCGCCGGCGGTGAAGGGCGATTGGGCGAAAACGCCGATCGACCAGTTCATCGCGAAGAAGCACGCCGAGCTGAATCTGACGCCCGCGCCCGAGGCGAGCCGTCATGAGTTGGTGCGCCGGCTGTATTTCGACCTGCACGGATTGCCGCCGACGAAGGCGCAGGCGGATGCCTTTGTGCAAAGCACGGACCCGCAGGCGTACGAGAAGCTGATCGATGAACTGCTCGCCAGCCCGCGCTTCGGCGAGCGCTGGGCGCAGCATTGGCTCGACCTCACCCGTTTCGCGGAGAGCGATGGTTACAATCAGGATGCGGCGCGCCCCGCGGCGTTTGCGTATCGCGACTACGTCATCAAGAGCATCAACGCGGACAAGCCCTACGATCAGTTCGTGCGCGAGCAACTCGCGGGCGACGAGATCGACCCGAAGAATCCCAAAGTGCTCGTGGGCGTGTCGTATCTGCGCAACCCCATCTACGAATACAACCAGCGCGATGCGCGCGGGCAGTATGAGGTGATCCTCACCGACATGACCGACAACGCAGGCGAGGTCTTCCTCGGCCTGAGCTTCGGCTGCGCGAAGTGCCACGACCACAAGTTCGATCCCATCCTGCAAAAGGATTACTACCGGCTGCGCGCGTTTTTCACGCCGGTGCGGTGGCGCGACGACATGAAGCTCGCGACCGACGAGGAAAAGGCGCGCTTCGCCGAACAGCAGGCGAAGTGGGAGGAGGCGACAAAGGATATCCGCGCGCAGATCGACGCGATCGTCGAGCCGATGATTCAGAAGAGCATCCGCAGCGCCTACACGAAGTTCACCGAGGACATCCGCGCCATGGTGGACAAAACGCCCGAGGAGCGGACGCCGGAGGACTGGCAGTTCTCGTACTTCTGCGAGCGGCAGATGGCGTACGAGCGCGAGCGTTTCGACACGCTGAAGTCGATCAAGAAGCCCGAGGACAAAACGCGCTACGAGGCGCTGCAGGAGGAACTGAAGAAGTTCGACGACATCAAGCCGAAGCCGTTGCTCCCGGCATTCATCGCGACCGACGCGACCAACAAGGCGCCGAAAAACATCCTCAAGACGCGCAAAGGCGAGAACGACATCGCGCCCGGTTACCTCACGCTGCTCGAGCCGAAGGAACCGAAGATCGATCCGCTCCCGAATTCCACCGGGCGCCGCAGCGCGCTGGCGAATTGGATCACGCGACCCGACAACCAGCTCGCCACGCGAGTGATCTCGAACCGCGTGTGGCATTACCTCTTCGGCCGCGGAATTGTCGCGACGCCGAATGATCTTGGCCACCTCGGCGAACCGCCGACGCACCCGGAACTGCTCGACTACCTCACGCAGCGCTTCCTCGCCGGCGGATGGAGCCTGAAGAAGCTGCACCGCGAGATCCTGCTCTCCGCGACGTATCGGCAGACCGCGCATCGCGCTGTGCCGGAGATCGCGGCGAAGATTGACCCGACGAACAAATACCTCTGGCGCTTCAACCCGCGGCGACTCGACGCCGAGCAGGTGCGCGACGCGATGCTCGCAGCCAGCGGCGAACTCGATCTCAACGAAGGCGGTCCCTCGACCGACGCCAACGGTACGCGCCGCTCAATTTACACGACCAAAAAGCGCAACAGCCAGAACGAGCTTCTGCGCGCGCTCGATGCACCCGCGGGCTTTGCCAGCACCTCCGAGCGACAGAGCACGACGACACCGACACAGGCGCTGCTGCTCGTGAACGGCGACTGGCCGCTGGCCCGCGCGCAGAAACTCGCGACGCGCGTGAAGTCTGTGGAGGAAGCGTGGCAATACGCGCTCGGCCGCCCGCCGACTTCGCAGGAGATGGAGATGGCGGCAAAGTTCATCGAGAAACGCGCCGCGACCAGCGCGCCGCAGCCACGGCCATCCGCCGCAGCATCGGAGAACGCGAGTGAGTTCCGGGAAAACACGCTGCAGGAACGGCTCGTCGCGCGCACCGTGGAGGAGGAGGGAGACGAATTCACCGTCGAAGCCGTGGTGAAGCTCGACAGCATCGACGTAAACGCCGCGGTGCGCACGATCGCGTCGCGCTGGAACAACGGGAAGGACAACGTCGAGGCGTTTGGCTGGAGCCTCGGGGTCACCGGCGAGAAGTCGCGCTTCAAGCCGCGGAATCTCATCATCCAGTTCGTCGGTGAGGACGAGAACCGGAACATCGCCTACGAGCCGGTCGCCTCGAATCTGCGGCCCGAACTCGGCGTGGAGTATCACATCGTCGCGAAAATCTCGTGCAGCGAGCACACCGTCACTTTTCAGATGCGTCAGCTCGGCATTCCTGATGCGTCGGTGCTCACCTCCGTGGTGCCGCATCGCGTGCGATCGGGCCTGAGC
The DNA here is from genome assembly GCA_040081515.1 of Chthoniobacteraceae bacterium. GTDB lineage: Bacteria > Verrucomicrobiota > Verrucomicrobiia > Chthoniobacterales > Chthoniobacteraceae > SXWH01. The sequence goes on along the minus strand of JBEBGK010000411.1, from coordinate 973 downwards.
AAAGGCGTCTCGGGACTCGTGATCGGCGGAGTGAACAAGCGTGCGCCCGCGCATCAATGGGACGGTCGCATCGAGGCCGCGCGCGTCGTCCGCGGACTGCTGCCGGACGGATCGCTCTCGCCGGATCCCGCAAAATGGGCGGTACCCGCGCTGGTGACCTGGAATGCCAAGGTCGGGGCGAGCGACCGCGTCGCTTGGGCCAGTCCCGACAGTCCCGCTGCTCCGATCGATCCGCGGAAGGAAGCGCTCGCCGATCTTTGCCACGTGCTTCTGAACGCCAACGAATTCTTCTACCTCCACTAAGCCATGCCCTGTCACCACTACGACCTCGCCACGTCCCGCCGTGAATTCCTCCGTCGCACCGGCTGCGGTTTCGGTGCCGTTGCGCTTGCCGCGTTGATGGGTGAACGCGTTCTCGGCGCAAGCACCGCGCCGGGCGTCCCGCCATGGAGGATCGCGCAGCGCGCCGGCCCCGCGAAGAACGTGATTTTCTGCTTCATGGAGGGCGGGCCGAGTCATCTCGACACGTTCGACCGCAAGCCGCTGCTCAATGAACTTGCCGGACAGAAGCTTCCGGCCAGCTTCAAGCCGCCGGTCCTCGCGATGGGCGAAAGCAACGCGCCGCTGCTCGAGTGCAAACGCACATGGAAGCCGTACGGACAGAGCGGGCTCGTGATCTCGGATTGGTTCGAGAATGTCGCGCAGCACGCGGACGACATCGCAGTGATCCGCTCGTGCGTGTCGGATGGGATCAACCACGCCGGCGGCGTGTGCCAGATGAACACCGGCTCCATTTTCGGCGGACGCCCGTCGCTCGGCGCGTGGGTGAGCTACGGGCTCGGCAGCGAGAACAGGAACCTTCCTGGCTTCGTCGTCATCAAGGACAGCGAAGGCACCGTCGTGAACGGCGTGCGCAACTGGGGCAACGGCTTCATGCCCGCGGTGTATCAGGGTGTGGAATTCAGCTCCGACG
>JBEBGK010000410.1:0-4333 GCA_040081515.1 Chthoniobacteraceae bacterium | reverse complement strand
ACGAATCCTCGGGCCCTCCCGTGCTCAGCACGGTGATCATCGTTTGTCCCCGCAGCGCCGTGCCGCCCTCCCCGTAGGCGAAGCCATACTGCAACACGACGTCCTGCCATTCCTTCACGATCGCCGGGCTGGAATACCAGTAGAACGGATGCTGGAAAATGATCGCGTCGTGCCCGCTCAGCAGCGCCTGCTCCGCCTCCGCGTCGATGTGCAGATCCGGGTAGCATTCATACAGGTCGCGGAACGTCACCCCGGGCAAATCCCGCACCGCCGCGGCCAGCCGCCGGTGCACGCGCGATTTCTCCAGCGCCGGATGGGCAAAGAGGATCAGCACACGCTTGGACATCGGGGCGCAATGTGTCCCGTGGCGAAACCGGGCGCGAGCATCAACGTCGCGCCGCCCGCGGCCGCTTGAGTTCCAGCCCCACCGGGCAATGATCCGAGCCGGCGATCTCCTTGTAAATGCGCGCCGCCTTCAGCCGCGGGCGCAGCGCGGCCGATGCCAGGAAGTAGTCGATGCGCCACCCGATGTTCCGGGCGCGGGCGTTGTTCATCTGGCTCCACCAGGTGTAATGGCCGCCGCCCTTCTCGAACTCCCTGAACGTGTCCACAAACCCGCCGCCCACCAGCGCGTCGAACCCGGCGCGTTCCTCGGGCGTGAAGCCGTGGTTCCTCACGTTGTCCTTCGGCCGCGCGAGGTCGATCTCGGTGTGCGCCACGTTCAGGTCGCCGCAGAAAATGACCGGCTTGGTGCGCTCCAGCGACTTCAGGTACTGGAGGAGATCGCGGTCCCACTGCTGGCGGTATGGCAACCGCGTCAGTTCGCGCTTCGAGTTCGGCACATAAACATTCACCAGGAAAAACTCCGCATACTCCGCGGTCAGCACGCGCCCCTCGCGGTCATGCTCGGCCACGCCGATGCCGCGCGTCACGGCCAGCGGCTTGTGCCGGCTGAGGATGAGCGTGCCCGAGTAGCCCTTCTTCTCCGCGGTATTCCAGTGCGCCTCATACCTCGCAGGCCACTCCGCTTCCACGACCTCCGGCGATGCCTTCGTCTCCTGCACGCACACGACGTCCGCCTTTTCCGCCTCGACGAAATCGAGAAAGCCCTTCTTCAGCGCCGCGCGGATACCGTTCACGTTCCAGGAGATCAGCTTCATCGGGCGCAAATGCAGAGGGCTTTGGGCGGAGGATGCAAGCCCGGAGGGGCGGTTCCAGCCTCATCATTGCTGCATTCACTCTCAAAAGTGGGAATCGGGCCACCTTTTCCCGGGCCGACCTCGCCGTTGAGTTGCTTTACCACCATCGTGGATCGCGCTCGATTCCATGTGTAACTATCTATCAATCAACCGACTATCTCGCAAACAGCCACCCAAAGCTCCGCGATTCTAGAATTTATGGCACATCTACTGCTACTTCCCAGCTTAGCAATCCAAGAACTATGCGCCACCTATCCACCCTGCGCTCCATGAAGGCGAATCTTCGAGCGGCTTTCACCCTTGTCGAACTGATGGTCACCATCGGCGTCGTCGCGGGCGCTTTCGTCAGCCTCGTGGCCCTCAGCGGCCGGTTCTCCAATATGCTCCGCTCGGCCAATGACTCCACCATGGTCACCCAATCGCTGCAGGAACGGCTGGAGCAGATTCGCGCGGCGAGCTGGACGAGCGTCACCTCGGAGGAGATCCCACCGACGGACACGGACGTGAGCAGTGACAGTTCATCGGATGAAAGCGACGATCCCTCGAATGAAGTCCTCACAGACCCGACCCTCTTTCCGGATGACCTCACGGATGCGGACAGCAGCGAGCCGGGGTTGCTGACGCTGCTCGATACCGCGACTCCGTCCTCGGGTAAAATCAACGACCTCGTCGAGGAAGTCACTGTCACCAAGTATCCCGATGGCTCCACGCCCATCCGCATCCGAAGGAACACGGACGGAACGCTCACAACCCTCTCCCATAATCCGGATCTCGTTAGCGAGTACATGGTGCGTGTCGTGGTGCGGATGACGTGGACGAGTTCCGCGAAAGGAAACCAGAGAAATCAATCCGCCCAGATCATCCTCACCAAGAGTTCCCAATGAAAAGAATGTTGTCCCACTCCGCGAGCCGCTCCCGGCTCGGCACCTCCCTGATCGAAGTCTTGATCGCCTCCGCCGCCTTCTCGGTCGTCATGGGCGGGATCATGGCCGGCTTTTCCATGTTCAACCGGACGTATGCGCTGACCAAGGATTACGCCATGGCGCGGCTTACTCTTTCGGACTACCTGAACATGGACCTCCGCCGGTCCAAGGATCTCACCGCGACGCTGCTCCCGGGAGTCACACGCGGCGGGTGGCAGACGACGGACTGGACCCTGCCTTTGGTCATCACGATCCCGAATTACAACCAGACCGGCGGCTCCCCGAATACGCCGGTGAGATACTCGCTGACCACCGCGGAACTGGACGCGGCGAAGGCAACCGCCATCGCCCGGGGAAAACTCCCGCCGGCGACCTGGGGCATCACTTACGGAGCCGCTGCGGTCCCGCGGCTGGTGGTTTACCAGCAGGACGGACAAAAGATCATCCGTCGCGAGGGCTTCGGCACCGTGAGCCGCCCCACGGCGAGCACGCCGACCCCGGTCACGGTCGCGGAAGGAGTCATCCAGATCACCGGTGTCCATCAAGTCACGGCCGACCTCACCCCGGAGGACCTGACCGAGCCGCCGCCGAACGACGTGAACACCACTTTCACCGGTAATTACACGATCCAATACACCCCGAGCGCCTTTTCGAAGGCCACCCCGCAAATCAACACCCTCATCAACAATGAAATCCTGCTGCGCACCCAATACTATGGACTCTAAAATGCACCTCTCCACTCGCCTCTCCCGGCGGCGCCCGGGCAGTAACCAGGGCGGCACGCTCATCCTCGCCTTGATCGCCGTCGGCACCCTGCTGGCCATCGCCGGCAACGTGATGCGGATCAGCGGCGCCCGGCTCGCCACCGTCTCCCAATCCTCCAGTTGGCAAAAAGCCTACTTTCTCTCCGAGTCCGGCGTGGACATCGCGCGCAATGTCCTCCGGGCCGCTTCCGAGGATCCGACCATCTGGGCCACTCAGAAGTTTCCAAAGAGCGACGGGACCTTCGCCACATGGTCGCCCACGGATGCCACCACCTTCCCCAAGAAGGCCACCATCACCATGCCCTCGCTCACCGATGACGGCAGCCTCGTCTCCACCGTGGAGTTGACCATCGATGCCCCGAGCGGCGCCGGCACCATCAATCCCACGGGCACCACCTCCGCCGCCAGGTCCTACCGGATCCGTTCCCTCGGGAGCGCGGAAGTCCCGGGCCCGATCAATGTCTCCCACGACCCCGTGGAAGTGAATCTGCGCAAGATCGGCTGGCTCAAGGACTGGCGCACCGGGACGGACACTTCCGCCATCAATGGCGGCCCGCGCGCCACGCGCATGCTCGAAGTGGTCGTGCGCCCCATCTCGCCCTTTACCATGGCCATTCTTGCGGACGAGAAGATCGAGATCAAAAAAGGCTCGGACAAGCTCGTCGATAGCTGGAACTCGCAGGACGCCGATGCCGGAGAGCGCAAATATAAAAAGCCGAGCGATGACAAATGGAAGGGCGCCCGCGACGTGGGGAACATCGGCGCCAACGGCGTCACCTCCAAGAATAAGGCGATCAAGGACGCCGTCCGCCTCGAAGGTACGGTGATCTGGGGCAACGTCTATGCGGCCAAGGCTTCGCAGGTGAACCTTAAGCCCACGCCCAAAGTCCTCACCGACGTGATCAAGGGCGGCAACATCGTGGACGGCTTTTACATGAAGCTCGATCCGGTTACGCCGGCGGCCAGCAATCCCTCATGGAGCAGCGTTAAGAGCGTGAAGTCCGTCAAATCGGATTCCCTCAAGGGGACTCCGATGTACATCACCGCGGGCACCGCAGCCGCCCCGACGAAGATCAAGTTCACGGAACTCCACATGCACAAGGACGACAAAATCGTGATCGTCCCCGCGGTCGATGCCGCCAGCAAGCCGCTGGCAGCCAGCTACATCGACATCTGGGTCGCCGACAGCCTCAAAATCCACAAAGGCGGCTCCATCTACCTCGGCAACGGAGTCCATGCGAACATCATCGTGGACAAGTGCATCCATCTCGAATCCAAGGACAAGCTCGGCGGCATCGAGTATGCGGATTTCGAGCTCGACGGCTCCGGGAAAATCAAGATGGACAAGGGCAACCCCAAATGGGCGCCGCTGATTCCGACCAAGGCGATGGAGGACGGAGTGGCCACAGCCTCACAACTGATGATCTATGGCGGCCTGGCAAAGAAC
>JBEBGK010000409.1:0-4343 GCA_040081515.1 Chthoniobacteraceae bacterium | reverse complement strand
GCGGTGGAACAGTTCAAGCTGACCCTCGGCGTCGACATGACGCACGTGCCCTACAAGGGCAGCGGCCCTGCGATCACCGCCATCCTCGGGCGCGAGGTCGACCTGATGTTCGACGCCATCGGCTCCTCGCTGCCGCAGATTCAGGCCGGGAAGTTCCGCGCCATCGCCGTGACCACCGCGAAGCGATCCCCCGTGCTGCCCAACGTGCCGACCGTCATCGAGTCTGGCGTGCCGGGCTTCGACGTATCGGTGTGGTACGGCGTGTTCGCCGCCGCCGGCACCCCGCAGCCGATCGTGCAGAAGCTGAACGCCGAGTTCATCCGGGCGATGAACGTGCCCGAGGTGAAAAAGCAGATCGAATCCTCCGGCTACAACGTGGTCGGCTCGACGGCGGCCGAGCTGGATGCCCACGTGCGCGCCGAAATCCGGCGCTGGGCCAGGGTCGTGAAGGCCGCGGGCGTCACTGCACAGTAACCGCGCGCAGCGGAATATCTCCAAACCCCGGGGAAAGGCCTCGCGGGGATGACGGCTTCCGGCTCCGAAAGTGGGCGTTCAGGATTTTGAAAAATCCGCGATCGCTATTTGAAATAGCCCTGCTTCACCAGTTCCGTATACATGCGCTTCACCGCTTCGCCTCCGCGGCGGAGGATCCGCGCCTCGTCGTCCACCATCAAGTGGTTGTCGAAGACCTGGAAGTAGCCGTCCGTCATGACGTTGCGCACCTGCGCACCCGATGCGTACATGAGATTCCAGAGTGGGCGTGGCGAAATTGCGCCGACGCCGGCGCCGACCAGCGGGCCCGTGATGTCGATGGTGACGAGGTCCGCCTTGGCGCCCACGGCGATGCGTCCTAGGTCGGTGCGCCCGAGGACCGACGCGGGTACCGAGGTCGCGCCATCGACCGCCTGCTCGATCGTCGGCTTCACCATTTTGACCTTGCTCGTGCGCGAGAGAAGCCCATGGCGCGCGCCGCCATGGACGACTGCCATCTTGATGTTTTCCACCATGTCGTTGGAATGGGTGTCGATCGCCGGCCCGCTCTTGACGCCGGCCGCCAGTGCCTCCGGCCAGGGTTGCGGCGTGCGGCCCGGACCGCCGGCGGAAGGACAGTTGGCGAAGAAGGCATTGTTACGCGCGAGAATCTGGAGATCGTTCTCAAGGTCAATGCCGCTCAGGTGGGCCGCGAACACGCCCTGCTTGTAGAACCCGAGCTTTTCCAGCCAGGCCGCAGGCGTCATTCCCCAGAGCTTCTTCACCCGCTCCGTCTCGGTGACCGATTGCGAAAGATGCAGGTGGATGCCGTTGCCCAGCTGCGTCGCGGCCTCGAGAATCTTGGCCATGGTTTCCGCGGTATGGGTGTCGGTGGCGTGCGGCGCCATGTTCGGACGGATGCGGCCCTCTTCCGCGCCGTTGTATTTCACGCCGAATACCCGGTTGTCCTCGATCTCCGCGAGGGTACCGGGCACCGAGTCGAAGAGCACCTTGTCGTCCTTTCGGCCCCAGATCGGGAACAGGCGCTGCACGCCGGGGATCATGCCGCTGGGATAACCGCGCGCCCCCCAGCGCGATGCCACCCGGACGTAGGAATAGGCTCGGCGCACGTTGTGGTCCTGATTGATCACCGTGGTGACGCCCGAACGCAGCAGTTCCATCAGGTTGAACGCCATCAGGTCGTCCATCACCTCGTCGTCGAACTTTTCGACCACCTCGTGCGGCGCGGCGGTGCCGCCGCCGCCATCGATGACGGCGCGCGTGTAGGAGCCGACGGAAACGTGCGTATGGCCGGAGATGAGCCCGGGCAGCAGGAGTTGGCCCCGCGCATCCACGCGCCTGGTACCGCCAGGGATCGGATCCGTGCTGACCTCGACGATGCGGTCGTCTCGTACGCGCACGGAAACGTTGTGCCTGATGACCGGTGCGTCGTTGATCCAGACCAGCGCCGCGCCCGCTTCGATGATGCAGTCGCGGTGCGGCGGCGGATTCGCGCGGCCCGGCCAGGTGCTCGCCGGACCCTGTGCCATCGTGCTGCAGCCGGCTAGCCCGGGACCGGCGGCCGTCGCCATGAGGGCGCTGAGCGCCTGGCGGCGCGTCCATTGCGACCCTTCCCCGGATCTCCCGGGGTCACCACAAGCCGGGCAGTAGCAGGCCATGCCGGCCTGATGATCTGCAAGAAGCTTCGATTTTCTATCGTTCAACATGGCTAGCTTTGTCCTCGTTGCGATAGGAATACTACTGACCTGCCCAGGTTCTTAGGACCAATCGTAACTTAAGGGAGTGGCCTCTTCCGGTTAAAAGCCGGCCGTCCCCAATGACCGCAATGGGTCGGGAGCCGACGTTTAACTACCCGTTCGTTGCACTGCGGTAAGAAACCGCCAGACTGACCCGAAGGACCACTACCGCCGTCGAAAGCCGGCATTGACGGCTGTCACCTACTTGCGGACAATCGTTTCGCCGCGGGCGTGTACCAGGCTTCTGCAACCTCACGGGAAGTCCAGTAGCAGACGCCACCGCCGCCGGTATCGCCGTTCAGGTAGTCCTTGCGCAGCAACCCCTTGTCGGCAAGTGCGCGATAGGTCGGCGCGGATTTGGTCTGCGCCGCGAAAGCGGGCAACTGGTGGCGCCAGGAGAGCGAGAGTTCGGGCCAGCCATGGACGAAGACGAGCAGCGGCGCCGCTTCCGCTCCGCAGGCAAGGTAGCCCGTGGTGTGGCGGGCGGTGTTGAGGGTGTGTTCGGTGATCGCAAACGTCATGTCAGGTTGCGCTTGAACAGGGCGAACAGCCTTTCCCAGTGCCGCTCGGCGCTCGGCTTGTGGAAGATGCCCTCGCGCTGCGGAAACGCAAAACCGTGCTCGACTCCCATGTACCACTCGATGCGGGACCTCAGCCCCGGGATCGATTTGAGATGCGCTTCGAGCTTGTCGATCATCTCCTTCGGCACGTACTTGTCCGTCTCTGCGCAACCGAAATAGAGTTCGCCGCGCACCTTGTGCGCCTGCAGGTGCGGCGAATCCTCGCTGTCGGTCGCCAGCCGCACGCCGTAGATGGATGCGGCGCACTTCACGCGCTCGGGAAAACGCGCCGCGGCCGCAAAAGTAAAGGGGCCGCTCATGCAGTACCCGACCGCGCCCACGGCGCTCGCCTTCGCCTCCTTGCGGGAGTCGACAAAATCCAGCATCGCCTGCGTGTCGCGCATCACGAGATCGTTGGACAGGTGCTCCATCAAGGCGAACATCCGCTTGAAGCCTTCCTCGTCGCGCACGAATTGGAATTCGCGCGTCTTGCGGTAGTAGAGGTTCGGCAGCACGACGTAATAGCCCACCGTGGCGATGCGCCTCGCCATGTCGTGCAGCTCCTCGCGCTTGCCCGGCGCATCCATGTAGAAAAGCACCACCGGAAACGGGCCGCCCTCCTCGGGGTGGGTGACGAATGTATTCATCACGCCATCCGCGGTGCGGATATCGAGCTCTTGTTCGATCATGCGTGCCTGCGTCGCGAAGGGTCGGCCGGACGAGCCCGCTTACTTATCTGCCCAGGGCAGTTCTTTCCATAGCGCCTTGTAGGTCACGTCGGCATCGCGCACAATCGCTTCATACTGGGCGGGCGGGAGGTAGCGCAGCGGCGAGAAAAACTGCACCGCCTTCGCCTGGAATTCCGGATCGGCCACGGAGCGCTCGATCGCCCGCACGAGGCGGTCGCGGATTTCCGGCGGCATTCCTTTCGGGCCGACCATGCCGCGCAGCGAGGACATTTCGATGTCGAAGCCCTGCTCGCGTGCATTCGGCAGGTCGGGCGCGAGGTTGGTGCGCGCCGGGCTCATCTGCACCAGGTTGCGCAGCGGCGTGCCGCCTTTCTGGTACTGGAGCGCTTCGCCGATGTTGATCGCGGCAACCGTGATCTGCTTGCCGGCGATGGCGGCGCGCACGTCGGCCGAGCCCTTGAACGGGATGTGGCGCAGTTGCACGCCGGCAGCGCGCCCGAAGAGGAGCATCGCGAGGTGGTCGTCGGAGCCGATGCCTGTGGTGCCGACGGTGACCGCGCCCGGATTCGCCTTCGCATACGCCGCGAGCTGCTTGAGATCCTTGATGTCGGTATCCGTATGCACCGAGAAATTGCACGGGTCGTCGATGATGTTGCCAAGGTATTCGAAGCGCTGCCAGCTGAACTGCGCCGTGCGCTCGATCGGGATCGTGAGCAGCGGCGGCGTGTTGACGAAGCCGATGGTGTAGCCGTCGGGCGCTGCAGCCGCGACCGCCGCAAAACCGATCTCGCCGCCCGCGCCCGCGCGATTGACCACCGCGATTTTCGCCCCGCTGCCGAGATTTTTTTCTATGTATGGCGCAATGG
>JBEBGK010000408.1:0-4348 GCA_040081515.1 Chthoniobacteraceae bacterium | reverse complement strand
GCTGCCCATGGAGACTGGCCGCGGCGAATCCCCCGAGAGCACCTGCAAAAAGTGCCGCGGCACGGGCTCGCCCTTCGTCAGCGGATTGCCGCGCTTGAAGACGCGCGGCGAGGCCGGCTTCGCGCGATCCACGAGAATGGTCGCGTAGGCGGGCGCCTCGGGTGATTTCACGATCCATCGATCCACCTCGCCTTGCAGCTTCCAAAGCTCCTCGACGGTGCTGGTGGGAAAGAACCACTCGTTGTTCGCGAGATGCTCGTCCGGCACGGAGCAGGGCGAGTCCGGTCCGTAGAGAACGCGGCGCAGCGCCTCGGCATTTTCATCCGGCAACGCGTTCGCGCCCGGGTCGGATTGGAGCAGGGTGCGCCACTGCTTTTCCACGCCGGCGAACAGCGTGCCGTAGCGTTCCGCGACTTCGCGCATCGTCGCTGGCACCGCGGCGAAAGCTTTCGCGACGAGCGGATTCACGCCCTGCGCCGGATGAATGGCATGATTCGCGAAATCCGCCGGCTTGAGTTTCGCGAACTCGTGCCAGATGGCGAAGACCGGATCGTGCCGCTGCGCGGCTTCGGCCAGAAAGTTCTGGCAGCGGCGCACCACGACCGGGTTGATGTCGCCGGGCCCGATGACCTGCGTGAATGTCTCCTCGGGATATTTCTCCAGCTCGAGTTGCGCGATGAGATGATCCGCCACCCGGGCGCGCACACGGGCGGCCTGCTCTTCGCACCGCGTCGCGAACATCGTGCGAAACTTGTCCTCGCGGGCACGCAACTCTTTCAGGAAGGCCGCATCCGTCGCCGGCGGCGCACAGGGCACGACCTGTTCGGCGCAGCTCTGGAAAACGCCGTACAGCGCGTAGTAGTCACGCGTCGGGATGGGATCGAACTTGTGATCGTGACACCGTGCACACGCCACGCTCAGCGCCTGCGTGGTGCGGGTGACGACGTCGATGCGGTCGTCGAAAATGTCATGCGTGACGCCGAGGAAGCGCCGGCCCAGCGTCAGAAAACCCATCGCCGCGAGATGCGGCGATCCCGCCGGCTCGACCTGATCCGCCGCGAGCTGGAGCAGGAGGAAGCGGTCGTACGCCATGTCTTCGTTCAGCGCGCGGACGACCCAGTCGCGATACGGCCAGGCGTTCACAAACTGCTTTTCCTCACGCGCATACACGTAGCCTTTCGTGTCCGAGTATCGGGCCACATCCAGCCAGTGCCGCGCCCAGTGCTCGCCGTAATGCGGCGAAGCAAGCAGCCGATCCACGACCTTTGCGAATGTGTCGGGCGAGGCATCCTTCAAAAAAGCATCCACCTCCTCCATGCTGGGCGGCAGCCCGATGATGTCGAACGTCGCACGTCGGATCAACATACGCCGGTCGGCTGGCGCATTCGGCCGCAACCCCGCCTGCTGGAGGCGCGCAAAGACAAACCGATCGATCGGCTCGCGACTCCACCGATCGTCCGCGAGCACCGGCGGGTTCGGATCGGCGACCGGCTGAAATGCCCAGTGCTTCCGGCCTGTCGCGATGTCCACGCCCTTGAGTCGTGGCGTCACGCGCTCTTCACGCGGATCGGGTGCGCCGAGCCTCACCCATTCCTCCAATGCCGCGATCTCCTCCGGCGCGAGCTGGCGCTTTGGTGGCATCTGCAAGTCCTTGTCCGTATGGCGCACCGCCTTCATGAGCAGGCTGCCTTCCGGATTGCCCGGCACGATCACCGCGCCGCTGTCGCCGCCCTTCTGCCACCCGGCCCGCGAGTCGAGGCGCAGCCCGCCCTTCTGCTTCTTCTCTCCGTGGCATTCGTAACAGCGCCCGACAAGCAGCGGGCGGATCTTCGACTCGAACCACTCCGCCGAATCCCGGGAGGCGGCACCTGCATCCGCCACGAGGCAGATGAGCAGTACCGCAAGGGGCCGGAGGGTTTCAGGGGAAAGTTTCATGACCGTGCGCCGGAGGCAGCGTCTTACATTTCAAACCTCCCGGCGAACCCGATGTTGAGTAATTTCGCAGTCCGGCTCCCGCAACCGCCGCCTGCCGATTTCGCGCTTTTCCACGAACGCGCTTCCACGGGGCGACGATTCCCTTTAGACAAAAGGGCCCCGTTACAACGCCTTCCCTATCGCATCACCCATGACCAGCACCCAGGAAATCACCGATCGCGTCAAGGAACACAGCACGTGGGTCGCCGCGATCCAGCAGGAAATCGGGCGCGTCATCGTGGGCCAGCGCTACCTCGTGGACGGCCTGCTCATCGGCCTGCTCACCAATGGGCACGTCTTGCTCGAAGGCGTCCCGGGTCTCGCCAAGACGCTCACCGTCAAGACGCTCGCCTCGGCGATTCGCACCGGCTTTCATCGCCTCCAGTTCACGCCCGACCTCCTCCCGGCCGATCTGATCGGCACGCTGGTTTACAATCCCCGCGAGGGTGTCTTCACCACGAAGAAGGGCCCCATTTTCAGCAACCTCATCCTCGCGGATGAAATCAACCGCGCGCCTGCGAAAGTGCAGAGCGCGCTGCTCGAGGCGATGCAGGAACGGCAGGTCACCATCGGCGACCAGACCTACAAGCTGCCCGATCCGTTCCTCGTGCTCGCCACGCAGAACCCGCTCGAACAGGAGGGCACCTACGCGTTGCCCGAGGCGCAGCTCGACCGCTTCATGCTCAAGCTCCGCGTCGGCTATCCGAGCAAGGCCGAGGAGCGGTTGATCCTCGACCTGATGGGCACCAGCGCCCCGAAGCTCGACGTGCAGCCGGTCGTCGATCCGGAGCAAATCATCCGCGCCCGCGAGCTGGTGAACAGCATCTACGTGGACGACCGCGTGAAGGATTACATCGTCGATATCGTCTTCGCCACGCGCGAGCCGGCCGCTTACCGGCTCCAGCTCGCCGGCCTCATCCGCTGGGGCGCGAGCCCGCGCGCCACGATCGCCCTCACCCTCGCCGCGCGCGCAAAGGCGTTCCTCAGCGGACGCGGCTACGTGACGCCGCAGGATGTGAAAAGCATCGGGATCGACGTGCTGCGGCATCGCGTCGCGATCACCTACGAGGCCGAGGCGGAGGATCTCACGAGCGAGAAGATCGTCGAGAAGGTCTTCGCCACGCTGCCGGTGCCGTGAGCTGCGCATGGACAGCGCGCGCGACATCCTAAAGAAGATCCGCCACATCGAGCTCAAGACCCGGGGGCTCGTGCAGACGGCTTTCTCCGGGCAGTACCGGTCTGCGTTCAAGGGGCGCGGGATGAACTTCGAGGAAGTGCGCGAGTATCAGCCGGGAGACGATGTGCGGGCGATTGATTGGAACGTCACGGCGCGGATGGGCGATGCGTTCATCAAGAAATTCACCGAGGAGCGCGAACTGACCGTGATGCTCGTCGTGGACGTGAGCGCGTCGGGCGAATTCGGCAGCGTGCATCTGAGCAAGCGCGAACTCGCGGCGGAGGTCGCGTGTGTCTTTGCGTTCAGCGCGATCCGCAACAACGACAAGGTCGGCTGCATCCTTTTCTCGGATCACATCGAGCTGTTCATCCCGCCGGCGAAGGGGCGCCTGCATTCGCTGCGGATCATCCGCGAGATCCTGTTCTTTGAGCCGAAGGGGCGCGGCACCGATCTCGCCGGCGCACTGGAATACCTGAACCGCGTCACCAGCCGGCGCGCCGTGGTGCTGCTGCTCTCGGATTTCCAGGCACCGGACTACAACAAGCCCCTGCGCGTCACCGCCCGGCGGCATGATCTCGTCGCGCTTCCCATCGTCGATCCACGTGAACTGGAAATGCCCGACGTGGGGCGGATCGTCCTCGAGGACGCGGAAACGGGCGAGCACGTGCTGGTGAACACCTCCGACCGGCGCACGCGCGTGCGCTTCGCCGAGGCGATCGGCGGCTGGCACGAGGAACTGCCGGCGGAATTTCTGCGGCTCGGTGTGGATACCATCACGCTTCAGACCAATCAGGACTATGTGCCCGCCTTGCGGCAGTTCTTCCGCCGGCGCGAACACCGCCTCGCGCTCGGATGATTCTCGCCGCGCTCCAGCCCGAGCCAGCGCCGCCCGATCCGCTGGCGGACCTGCGCGGAATCGTGCCGCCCGTGGACGTCCCCTGGCCCGCGTGGGTATGGTGGGCGATCGGGCTCGGGTCCCTCGTCGCGATCGCGCTGCTGGTCTGGCTGGTGATGTGGCTGCGCTCGCGCCGTGTCGCGGCTCCGGTGCCGACGCCGCGGATGATTGCGCTGCGGGCGCTGGAGGAATTGCGGGCGCGCGTCCGCGAGTTCGATCCCTACACCTTCAGCGTCCATGTCTCCGACGTGTTGCGGACGTATGTGAGCGGACAATTCGGCCTTCACGCCACGACGCAGACT
>JBEBGK010000407.1:0-4356 GCA_040081515.1 Chthoniobacteraceae bacterium | reverse complement strand
TGACCATCTTGCCGTCCTTCTCGTCGAGCGGCACGTTGAAATCCACGCGCACGAGGCAGCGCTTTCCGGTTACGTCGATGTCGCGAATGCTTTTCTTGGCCATAAAAATTTGAGCCGCGGATCAACTGTCAGCGGTGGTGAAAAGACAAGCTCTTTACTGTGAAAATGCCGTTCGCTTTCCCGCTTGGCCGCGCAACATCCACCCGCTTTCCTCCCCACCATGCGCATTCTCCTCTCCCTGCTTCTTCTCGCCACTTCACTCCACTCCGCGGAAATCCGCACCGTCGCCGGCACCGGCACCGCGGGCTCCGCTGGCGACGGCGGGCCAGCCTCCGCCGCGCAGATCGACAACCCCTTCGGCGTCACGCGCGGGCCGGATGGGAACCTGTGGTTTTGCGAATACACCGGCCAGCGCGTGCGCAAAATCACGCCGGATGGAAAAATCCACATCGTCGCCGGCACGGGCGCGAAGGGCTACAGCGGCGACGGCGGACCCGCGACGCAGGCGACTTTCAATCTCCCCCACGAGATCCGCTTCGACAAGAAGGACGACCTTTTCATCGTGGACATGTCGAACCACGCCATCCGCAAGGTGGACATGCATGACGGCGTCATCACCACCTTCGCGGGCAATGGCAAGCCCGGCTACTCCGGCGACGGCGGCCCGGCGAAGGACGCGCAATTCAAGCAGCCGCACAGCATCCAGTTCGACCCCGCGGGCGACCTCTACATCTGTGACATCGGCAACCACGTCATCCGCAAAGTGGACATGAAGACCGGCATCATCAGCACCTTCGCCGGCACCGGAAAAGCCGGCCCCACACCCGACGGCGCGCCCATCGCCGGCACCCCGCTGAACGGCCCCCGCTCGATCGACTTCGACGCGCAGGGCAACCTCTGGCTCGCCACGCGCGAGGGGAACCAGGTTTTCAAATTCGATCTCAAAGCCGGCAAAATCCATCACATCGCCGGCACGGGAAAAAAGGGCTTCACCGGCCACGGCGGCCCAGCCAAGGAAGCCACACTCTCCGGCCCGAAAGGCATCGCCGTCGCGCCAAACAGCAACGTCTATCTCGCCGACTGCGAGAGCCACAGCATCCGCATGATCGACATGAAAACCGGCAAACTCGAACTCATCGCCGGCACCGGCGAAAAAGGCGACGGCCCCGAAGGCGACCCGCTCAAATGCAAGATGGCCCGCCCGCACGGAGTCTTCGTGGACAAGGACGGCAGCCTCTACATCGGCGACAGCGAAGCGCACCGCGTGCGGGTGTTGAGGTAGCGCCGGCTCGTTTCGCCGTTGAATGCGAAACGGTCAGCACCCGCCCACGTCAGGAGTCCCACGCGCGCCGTGCCAGAACCGGGCGACATCCACCCGACAGTCAGCGTGATTGACGCGATAGATCACGCGATATGAGCGAACGACAATCTCGCGCAGGGATGGGTCGCCGAACTCCGGCACGATTCTGCCAATTTCGGGAAATTCCGAGAGGCGCTTCGTGCTGCTGATCAGCAACTGGCCGAACGCGAGGGCGCGCTCCGGCGAATCCAGCGAAATGTAACGCACGATGTCCCGCAGGTCGCGCCGCGCCGTCGGCGCAAGGGCTACCTGATAACCCATGACGGCAATTCGCGCTCGATCTCCTCGATGGGAATGCGCTCACCGCGATCGATCTCCGCGAGCCCCTGCCGCACCGCCGCCACAAATTCGATCTCCCGCGCAACCTCGTGCAAGGAGACGTTCTCGGGAAGCTTCTGCAGCAGGTCTTGAACGATTTCCTTGGTGCTCATGTCCGGAGTGTGCCGTGTAAGGCACGGAGATTCAAGGCGTGGATTTCAACAGCGTCTTCATCGGCGACAGCGAAGCGGGCCGCGTGCGCGTGGTGAAGTAACGGCGCGGTAAAATGCTTCAACCATTGGCCATTCTGCCGCGGCGCAAGCAGCGCACATAAAACCAGATCAAGCCTGCGAGGTAGCACGCGAGGAACAGCCATGAGAGTCCTGCGAGATCCGAATGCCGCGTCGTCAGCCAAAGTGCGTGGATCGGCTGCGTGAAAAGAACAAGGAAGACCCCGTGCCAGTATCCCATTTCCATGTAGAGCACCATGAGCAGCGCGGCACCGAGCACAAAGAACATGAGGATTCCCGCGCCATCGAATCCGACAAAAACGAATTTGAGCCAGGTCCATGGAGCGCAAACGAACGACTGGAACAATTCATTGAAAAAATCTCCCCATCGCATGTAACCTCTGCTCGCCGAATCCAATTGATCGCAGCCATCGGCAACGAAAACGCTGAACCAGCACGCGAGAAAGACAAGCAGGATGCGTCTCCATGTGGATGCGACCCCGAACACCAACGCAGACGCCTGATCAAGTTCGTGCAGTCGCTGCTTCATGGCGGAGTCTTGCTCCGTTCATCACTGCCACGCAAGCATGCCCTACCTCACCCCCGTCGCCACCGGCTGCGTCCACGCCTGTTCCGTCTCATCCGGCGCGGGGGCTTCGGCTTTGGGTTTGGAGGAGTTGATGCGGGCGCGGACGTAGAGTTCGTCGCCTTTGAATGGGTAGCTCGCGCTCACGGCTTCGCCACGGCAATGAGTGGAAATCGATTGGCAACATGCGCTACTTGCCGATGCAGAACTGGCCGAAAATCATGCCGAGCAGTTCCTCGGTGTCTGGCCGGCCCACGATGTCGCCGATGGCGTCCATCGCGGATCTCAGTTCCTCGGCTGTGAACTCGGGCGACATTCCGTCATCCATCGTCTTTCGCGCGGCCCGGAGGAACTCGCGCGCGGCTTCGAGCCGGGTCTGGTGCCGGGCATTGATCGCCACGCCCCAGTCGCTCCTCGCGGAACCACCGAGCACCTTCGCCTCGACCGCCGCCGTCAGGGAATCCATCCCCGCTCCTGTCGCGCAGGAAATCCTGACCGCCTCCACCGTCCGCCAGCCCTTGTGTTCGCCGAGGTCGCACTTGTTCAGGACCAGCAACGTCCGCGGCGCGCCGGCGAAGGATTCGAGCGCCATGCCCGAGAATTGATCCAGCGGCGCAACCGGCGCCTCCGCCACGTGCAACACGAGGTCCGCCTGCGCCATGGCCCGGCGGGTTCGCTCCATTCCGGCCTGCTCGACCTCATCGGCGCTCTCGCGGAGCCCGGCGGTGTCCATGAGCCGGACCGGAAGACCGCGCACGTTGATCGTCTCCTCGATCACATCGCGCGTCGTCCCGGGGTGATGGCTCACGATGGCACGCTCGTAGCCGAGCAGGAGATTGAGCAGCGACGACTTGCCCACATTCGGCGCGCCGCAGAGCACCGTTCGCACACCTTCACGCAGCACCCTCCCCTGCCCCGCCGTGGCGAGGAGCGCATCGACATCGGCAATCGCCGCATCGATGCGGGACCGGAGCAGTTCGCCGGTATCGGGGTCGATGTCCTCATCCGGAAAATCGATGAACGCCTCGACGTGGGCGAGAATCCCGAGGACGGATTGCTTGAGCGCGCGGATCCGCTCACCCAGCCGTCCTTCGAGTTGTTCCGTCGCAGCCCGCAGCGCGAGGTCGGTCTGCGCGGTGATCACATCCATCACCGCCTCCGCCTGCGTGAGATCCAGCTTGCCGTTCAGGAACGCGCGCTGCGTGAACTCCCCCGGCTCCGCACTTCGCGCACCCGAGCGGAGCAGCAGTTCCAGGATCCGCCGCGACACGAGCACGCCGCCGTGGCAGGACATCTCCACCACGTCCTCGCCCGTGTAGCTCGCCGGCGCACGGAAGACGGTGAGCAGCACGTCATCCAGCCGATGAGCGCCATCGACGATCGCTCCGAACTGGGCAAACCGCGCGGGCAGGTCCTCGGCGCGTTTCTTTGACTGAAAGACCGAATCCGCGATCTCCACCGCGCGCGGCCCGCTGAGCCGGATGAGCGCGATCGCCGCCTCGCCGAATGCGGTGCTGATGGCGGCGATGGTGTCGTGCATGCCTGCGAGCAAAGCAGCGCGCAACGCGCTCTCCAAGTCGCATCCTTCTGCGGGAGCGCCGCAGGCCGCCCGCCCCGGGGTGCGGTGCTTGGCAATGGCATGGCATCTTGATATCCACAGTTCCCACGGACCGCCCGATGATCGTTCCCTTTCCAACACTCGCGGATGCCACCTCGCAGGAAACCGGACGGTTGATCGCGACCATCCTGGTTTCCGTCATCGCGCTCATCGGCTGCATGAAGTGCATCGCGATCATGAGGCGGACGACAACGAGCGCGTTGTGTGTTTCGTCCCTGCTCCTTGCAATTGCCGGCTTGCTGGCGGCGATCGCGCTTTCGAGTTCGCGGGTGGAGCCCGATGGAATCTGGTTCACCGTCGCAGC
>JBEBGK010000406.1:0-4358 GCA_040081515.1 Chthoniobacteraceae bacterium | reverse complement strand
TGCCAGCACGGGACGGAAAAGTGCGCCGAGTGTGTCGGTGAGCTTCGTCAGCGCGGGATCGTTTGCGCCGAGCACGGCTTGCAGGCGGTCGAGGATGGAGGCGTCGAGATCGGATGCGGCAAGCTTGCTGTCATTGAGCGCCGCGAGGATCGCGCCTACACCGGGCTTTGTCGCCGAAAGCCGCTCCAGCACAGTGCGCCGTTGCGAGGGCGCGAGCTTCGGATACAGCGCGAGGGCCCGCGCCGGGGCATCCGCGGCCTTCGAACTTGCGAGCGCGGCGAGCGCCTCGTCGCGGAGCAGCGCATCCGGCGAGGACTCGGCGAGCTTTGCGAAAAGTTCGGTCTGGTTGCTGCCGAGCGAAGCGAGGGCGCGTAAGGCGGACACTCCTGTCCGCGGCTGCTCTGGTGACGGGTTTGCGGACAGGAGTGTCCGCGTCACGCCCGTCAGCGCGCCCTCTGTGCTCGCGAGCCGGAATGCCTCGGCGAGCTGGATGCCGAGTTGCACCGCTCGCTCATCCTTTGCAGCGAGGAGTTGCTGAGCGGCATCAGCCAGGAAGGGCGCGAGCTTCTTCGCATCGACACGGGTCTTCACCGCGAGCAGCGACTCCAGCGAAGCCTCGCCCGTCTTCGGATCGGAGAGGATCGCACGCTGCGCCTCGCCGACACCGGGCTCTTCGGGGAACTGGGCGAGACGCAGAATCTCCTCCTGCCCCGGCGCGCGCTGGAGCTGCGGGAGGAACTTCGCCACGCGTGGCGCACGGGCCAGTGGCTCGAGCGAGAGCGAGGCGAGGAGGCGCGCTTCGACGGGAAGCTTCTTTGCGTCGTCAGTATCGAGGAACTTCGCGGCCAGGTCTGGATGCCGCTCGAGAAACATGCGGACGAGGAATCGCTCGAACTCGCGATCGTAGGCCTCACGCGCGGGTAGCTGTTTCGCACCGCGCGAGGACTGAGTCTTGGGTCCATCAGGCAGGCTGGGCTTCGCAAAGGCGAGAAGTTCGCCGATGTTCTGGTCGTTCAGAGTCCGGCCGATTTGACGGAGACGATTGCTTTCACGCGGATACGCGTAGTCCGACGCCGCCCAGTGGTTTGCCGGGAGTTGCTTCCTGTCTGCGAGCGTCTGCCATGCGAGGTGAGACTTTCCGATCGGGCCGTCCTTGAGCGCGGCGGTGAGTTGCTCGCCGCTCAGCTTCGTGAAGTCGGCGACTTCCGGCTTTGCGCCTTTCGGCTTCACGCGCCAGATCCGGCCGCGCGTCTTGTCGCGGTCGGGGTGCGTGCGCGGCACCTCATTGTGGGAGATGATCTTGTTGTACCAATCCACGATGTAGATGCAGCCATCCGGCCCGTTCGTCAGCGCAACGGGGCGGAAGAAGGGATCGTCGCACGTCACGAGATCCGCGGCCTGCTCCAGCTTCCAGTACGGCCCGTCGCGGTGCATCGCGAGGGTCTGCACTTTGGACGTGATGGGATTCGCGACGAACATGACCAAAGTGGCTTCGACTTTAGTCGAACCGGGGAGGGCTGAGGCTGCGTGGTTTGGTTCGACTAAAGTCGAAACCACTTTCCTGAACGCACCCTCGCCGAGCGCCAACCCGCTCAGCCCCGTGCCGCCCATGCGGAACTCGGCTTGCGGTGGAAAGTCGGGCTGGTAGCTGCGCTTCAGCGGCTCCATGCCGCCGGGGCAGTAGGCGTATTCGTGGAAGGGCATCACCGGGTAGCCGTAGTCGTTCGCCTCCTGGATGAACGCCTCGCCTTCGCCGGTGATGACGAGCCCCCAGATGTTGTTCGGCCCCGTGCTCGTGACCTCGAATCCGCTCCCATCCGGACGCGTCTTCGCCATCGAGCATTTCGGCCAGTCCACGCCCGCTTCGCCGTCGGGCTTGCGCACCTTGCTGTTGTTGAAAAGGCCCTGCGCCATCCAGATCCAGCCGCCCGGCGCGCGCGTGAACTGATGCGGAAACAAATGGGAGTCCTGCACGCCGAAGCCGGTGAGGATGACGTCGCTCGTATCAGCACGCCCGTCGCCGTTCGTGTCCTTGAACAGCTTCAAATCATGGCCGTGCTGCACATAGCACGTGTCGCCATTTCCCCACGGCAGGATGCCGAGCGGAATGGCGAGGCCATCGGTGAAGACGGTGGGATTCGTGAGTCCACCCGCGGGAATCGCCGCATTCAACGACTCGCGCGGATAGACGAGCACCTTGTCCTTGCCCTTCGACTTGTAGAGCGCCTCGGCGGCGGCGGGGTTTTCATTGCCGTCCACCGGATACTCGAACGCGGTCTGCGTCCACATGCGCCCGCGCTGGTCAAAGTACACGCTGACGAATTTCCCGATGCCGTCACTTTCCTGCACGACGAGTTCGATCTCGAAGCCCTCGGGCAAATGGAAAAGCTTCTGCTGCTCCTGCGCCGACTTCGGCGCGCCCTGCGCGGCGTTGCCTGGCTTCATCGGCTTGGTGGGAGCCGCTGCGCCCTTCTTCGCCGGGGCGACTTTCGCCCGCGCGGCTTCGACGCCACCGAGCGATTCCCAGGTCGGCGCGCCGGGAGTCGCCAGGAGTTCCTCGATGGTCACGTCCTTCACCTGCACGAGCGTCACGCCGCCGCTGTGGACCTGCGGGCCGATCTGGCCGTCGAGCGCGATGTTCTTGTCCTGCTCGGTGTAGTCGATTGCGGCGACGCCATTGATCCACACCTGGATGCGCGGCCCTTCCGCGCGGATGCGATACTCATTCCACCCGAAAACATCCACCGCCTTGTCCAGCGCCGCGGCATCGAGCGGCTCGGCGATGACCTTGTTGCGCCGGAACTCGTCGTAGATTTTTCCAAACCATCCTTTCCCGCAATCGACCTGATACCCGCTCATGTGCGCGCCACCCGGCACGCGCAGGCTGCGAATCTGGATGCCGCTATTGATGAGCCCCGTGGCGGGATCGCCGCTGCATTTGATCCGCATCCGCAGCTCGAAGTTCTGAAAGCTGCGCTTGGTGCAGATGAAGTAGTTCGCCTTGATCTTCTCGGTCGTGGAGCCGCCGGTGATCATGCCGTCCTCCACGCGCCAGATGGCCGGATCGTAGTCCCAGCCGTCGAGGGTCTTTCCGTCGAAAAGCGAAACCGGCGCTGCATGCGCGCCGATGGCGAGAAGCGGGAGGAGGAAGAGGAGGCGTTTCATGGTCTGGTGGGATAATCGGGATGGCGCGGGATGCCGAGGCAATGTCACCCGAGGAAAATCCACGGGCGTGCGACCAAAATCCATGCCGGAGTCATGGCCGTGTGCGGGCGGGTTTTCCAGCGAGCAGTGATGCAAGTTCGGACTTCATGCGCGCGGCGATGCCCGGGTGTTCGCGGATGACGTTGCGCGCCTGACGCGGATCGGTGGCGAGATCGTAGAGTTGTTCCTGCGGCGCATCGGGTTTGAACTTTCCGTCCTCGACGTCGCTGTTTTCTTGGCCGGCGAACTTCAGCGCCGCCGGGCCTCCGAGCGAATGCTCGCCGGGTGTGATCCCGCCGAATCCACCGCCGCCGCGCGCGCCGATGTAAATCCAGCGGTCGCGGCGCAACGCGAGGTTCGCCTTCTTGTTGGGCGCGAAGATCGCATGGTCACGAATCGGCTTGTCGGGATTTCCAGTCAGCGCGGGGAGGATATTGAAACTGTCCGGTGCATCGCCGTCACCGAGCTTGCCGCCCGTGAGCGCGGCGAAGGTGGCGAGCAGGTCCACCTGGCAGATGAGCTGATCGGAGACGGAGCCCTCTCCGATTTTGCCAGGCCAGCGCGCGATGAAAGGCACGCGATGTCCGCCTTCCCACGCGTCGAATTTGAACCCGAGCAGATCGCCGTTCAGCCGATGCCCGGCCTTCCACGCGTCCTGTCCGCCTTGGTTGAGCATGCCGCCATTGTCGCTCGTGAGGATGACGAGCGTGTTGTCGCGCAGCTTCAACTCGTCGAGCGTCCGCATCAGTTCGCCGACCATCCAGTCGAACTCGTGGATGAAGTCGCCGTAGCGTCCGCACTCGCTGCTGTCTTTGAACTTCGCGCCCGGCGTGAAGGGATGATGGATGTGCGGCGTGGCGAAATAGAGGAAGAAGGGTCTCCCGGTCTCCGGTGCTTCGTTCCTCGTTGATGCGTGCTTTCTGATCCACACGGTCGCTTTCTCAGTGAGCGTGGTGCCGTGCTCCTCCTCGCGATACAGCGCGTGCGCAGCCTTCGAGCCGGACATCGGTGGTGACATCATCTTCTCCGGAAACGCCTGCGTGATTTCCTTCCCGCCGTAAACCAGCGGGTCCGCCGGATCGAGTCCCACGACGCGATGATCCTCCACCCACACAAATGGCGGATGGCTGTTTACCACCGGAATGCCGAAGTAG
>JBEBGK010000405.1:0-4360 GCA_040081515.1 Chthoniobacteraceae bacterium | reverse complement strand
CGTGCAGCCATTCCTCGTCTCGTCGGCCGTGCGCGCGATGATGGCGCAGCGGCTCGTGCGGAAGATCTGCCCGAATTGCAAACAGCCCGCGGAGCTGACGGAAATCGAGCTCCGCGCGCTCGGCATCGATGCCGCGCAGGCGGCGAACGCATCCGTGATGCAGGGTGCCGGCTGCGAGAAATGCAAGGGGCTCGGCTACAAGGGACGGATCGGCATCTTCGAGATTTTCGTGGTGGACGACGAGGTACGCCACATGGTGAACACACGCGCGACGACGGTGGACCTCCGCAAGCGGGCCCGGGAGATGGGCATGCGGACCTTGCGCGAGGACGGAATCCGCAAGGTGCTCGCCGGCATGACGACGGCGGAGGAGGTCATCACCGCGACGATGTCCGACGCCGAGTAACGACCCCGCCCATGGCCATTTTCGGATTCGGCAAGACGACGACCCACGAGAGCCCCCGCCCCGCGGCGCCGGCTCCACCGGTGCTGCAGACGGGGCCGAGGGGCAATTTCGTGCCGATGGAGGATCTGCTCCGGATGGTCGTGGATGAGAATGCATCCGACCTGCACCTCTCGGTCGGATCGCCGCCATGCATGCGCATCCACGGCCGGCTCGTGAAGCTGGAGACGCGCGCGCTTTTCCCCGAGGATGTGGAGAAGCTCGTGAGCGGCGTGGCATCGCCGGAGCAAATGCAGAGGATGCGCGCGGAGGGCAGCGTGGATTTTGCATTCACCTTCGGCGAGCGGGACCGTTTCCGTGCGTCGCTCTATTCGCAAAAGGGCACGATGGCGCTCGCGCTGCGGCTGATCCCGCGGCGGATGCTCAGCCTCGACGAAATCGGGCTGCCACCGGCGGTGCACGAGCTCCTGCGGCTGCCGCGCGGGCTGATCCTCGTCACGGGCCCGACCGGCTCCGGCAAGACGACGACGCTGGCGGCGATGCTCGACGAGATCAACGGCAGCGGCACGGCACACATCATCACAATCGAGGATCCGATCGAATACATCCACGAGCACAAGGGCGGGATGATTCATCAGCGCGAGCTGGGGTCCGACGTTCCTTCGTTCGCCGACGGGCTGCGGCGCGCGCTGCGGCAGGACCCGGATGTGATCCTCGTCGGCGAAATGCGCGATCTCGAGACCATGGAAACGGCGATCACCGCGGCGGAGACCGGGCATCTCGTCTTTTCGACGCTTCACACCACGGGGGCGGGACGGACGGTGGACCGGGTCGTGGATGGCTTCCCGGCGCATCAGCAGGAGCAGGTCCGCACGCAGCTCTCGATGAACCTGAAGGCGGTGATCTCGCAGTTGCTCCTCCCGCGGATCGACCGGCCAGGGCGGATCGCCGTGTTCGAGGTGATGATCAACACGCACTCGATCGGCGCGCTCATTCGCGACAACAAGAGCTTCCGCATCGCGAGCGAGATCCAGACCGGGGCGAAGTACGGGATGGTTTCGCTCGAGGCGTCGCTCGTCGATCTTTACCTCGCGGGAGTGATTGCCCGCGAGGACGTCTTCAACAAATCCCAGGATCCTGAAATGGCCGCGCAGCTTCTCGCCGGCCGCGAAGTCCGCCGTTGATTCCAACCCATGAACGCCAAGCAAACTCTGAACATTTTCGTCGAACAGGGCATCGTGGACAAACGGGGCGTCGATGACATCCTGCACGAGGTCTCGGGCACCGGCAAAAGCCTCGTCGATGTGCTCGTGGACTACCAGGCCGTCACGGAGGAGGGCTACTACGAGGCCATCGCCAACGCCATCGGCTCCGAGAGCGTGAACCTCAAGAACTTCGAGGCGCCGCCGGACCTGCTGAAGCTTTTCCCGGCCAGCCTCGCGCAACTGCACCGGGCCTTTCCCGTCGGCTACGAGGACGGCGTGCTGCAGCTCGCGCTCTGCGATCCGATGAACCAGCAGTCGCTCGAGGATCTCCGGTTTGCGCTCGGCAAGGAGGTCCACCCTGTCGTCGCGCCGATTTACCAGATCGAGGAACTCATCAAGAAAAACTACGGCAACGACGTCGCGAGCCTCGACTCGATCCTAGCCGAGCTCGGCGGCGGGATTCAGTTTGGCGGCGAGGGAGGGGATCTCGACATCAAGGAGATCGAGAACGAGGCCAATGCCGCGCCGATCATCCGGTATGTGGACCTGGTGCTCGCGCAGGCGATCCAGGACCGGGCGAGCGACATTCACTTCGAGCCGTTCGAGACGGAGTTCAAGATCCGCTACCGCGTGGATGGCGCGCTTTACGAGATGTCGCCCCCGCCCCGCCACCTCGCGAATCCGGTGATCTCGCGGGTGAAAGTCATGTCCAGCCTGAACATCGCCGAGCGCCGCATTCCGCAGGACGGCCGCATCCAGACGATGATCGCCGGCCGGCAGGTGGACCTGCGCGTCAGCACGCTGCCAACGCAGTTTGGCGAGTCGGTCGTGCTCCGCGTGCTGGACCGCAGCACGGTGAAGCTGGAGCTCGAGTCGCTCGGTATGCCGGACAACATCTACAAGTTCCTCCTGAACACGATCGAGAGGCCCAACGGGATCTTCATCGTCACCGGCCCCACGGGCTCCGGCAAGACGACCACGCTTTACGCCTGCCTGAACAAGATCAACACGGTGGACTCGAAGGTGCTCACCGCGGAGGACCCGGTGGAATACGAAATCGAGGGAATCATCCAAGTGCCGGTGAACGAGGGGATCGGCCTGACTTTTGCGCGGGTGCTGCGCGCATTTCTCCGGCAGGACCCGGACCGGATCATGGTCGGTGAGACGCGCGACGTGGAGACGGCGCAGATTGCCATCCAGGCATCGCTCACCGGGCATCTCGTCTTCACGACACTGCACACCAACGACGCACCGGGCGCAGTGACGCGCTTGATCGACATGGGAGTGGAGCCGTTCCTCATTTCGGCGTCGCTCGAGGCCGTCCTCGGCCAGCGGCTCATCCGGAAGATCTGCCCCGCGTGCCGGAAGCCCTACGAGCCCAGCGAGAGCGTGCTCGCGCAGCTCGGCCTCACGCCGCAGGAGATCGGCGACAAGAACTTCTATTTCGGCGGCGGATGCGACAACTGCAACAACACCGGCTACCGCGGCCGGAAGGGCATCTACGAGCTGCTCGATATGAACGATCCGCTGCGGCAATTGATCAACGAGCGCGCCCCGTCGGTGGTCATGAAGCAAAAGGCGATCGAACTCGGCATGAACACGCTGCGGCAGGACGGTCTGCGCACGATCTACGACGGCGAGACGACGATCGAGGAAGTGCTCAAGTACACCTAGCGATTTCCGACGCCACCGGACGACTTCCGAATGGACAACCCTTTTCCATCTCTCTAATTACCCAATCCTGATTTCCTCCCGATTTTATGCCTCGATTTGAATACATCGCCCTTGATTCCCGGGGCGCCGAGTCCCGCGGAGTGGCCGAAGGCGACTCGCAGAACGAAGTAGTGGCCCAGCTCCGGCAGCAGGGTCTTTTTCCCACGAGCGTCGCGCCGGAAGGCCAGGGGCCCAAGCGCGACAAGGCCAGCAAGAAGGTCGCGAAAACCGCGGCGGGGCCGGTGGCGCCCGGCGCGAAAAAGGGCTTCACCCTGATGCAGCGAAAGACCGTCTCGACGAAGACGCTGATGATTTTCACCCGGCAGCTCGCCACGCTCATCGATGCCGGCCTGCCCTTGCTCAAGGGGCTGAACGTGCTCGCGAAGCAGGAGAAGGACCTCGTGCTGCGCGGCGCGATCAATTCGATGGCGGATTCCGTGCAGGGCGGCAGCACCTTCTCGGAGTCGATGGGCCAGCACCCGAAGATTTTCCAGCGCCTCTATGTGAGCATGGTGAAGGCGGGCGAAATCGGCGGCGTGCTCGAGCTCGTGCTCATCCGGCTGGCGGAATTCCAGGAGAAGGCGCAGAAGCTGAAGAACAAGATCAAATCCGCGATGACCTACCCGGTCGTCGTGCTGGTGATCGCGATGGGCATCCTGTTCTTCCTGCTAACGACCATCGTTCCGAAGTTCTCGAAGATCTTCGAGGACATGCTCGGCAAGGAGGAGAAGCTCCCCGCGCTCACGCTGTGGGTCATGGACGCGAGCAATTTCGTGAAGAACATGTTCGTCCCGCCCTATCTGTGGTTCACGATGCTCGCCGTCGGGATCATCGGCGGCGGCTGGTGGGCGCTGAACAATTCCGAGGGCGGACGGACTTTCCTCGATCGGATGAAGCTGCGGATGCCCGTGTTCGGCGACATCTCCCGCAAGGGGGCCATCGCCCGCTTCACGCGGACGCTCGGCACGCTCGTGACCAGCGGTGTACCGATCCTGCAGGCCCTGAACATCACCCGCGACACCGCGGGCAACGTGGTGCT
>JBEBGK010000404.1:0-4361 GCA_040081515.1 Chthoniobacteraceae bacterium | reverse complement strand
ATATGAAGCCTGACCCCTATTTCCCTATTTCCCCTCAAAGCATTCATCAAGTCTGTCAAGATATGACGCCTGACCCCTATTTTCCAATCCCATGAAAGTAGCGATCTTTGTCGGGGCACTTCTCGCGTCGCATGCGTCCGGTGAAGTCACCGACGCTGCGGCAAATGCAATCAACGAATTCGGCCTCGATCTTTACGGCAGGCTGGCGAAGCCCGGTGAAAACCTGTGCGTCTCGCCGCTCTCGATTCAGAATGCACTGGCGATGGCCTACGCGGGTGCGGATGGCGTCACGCGAGAGGAGATGGCGAGGGTGCTGCGTTATCCCATAGGCGACGGAATTCATGACTCGTTTGCTGCGGTGAATGGTGCGCTCACGGAAATACAGGCGAGGTCGGCCAAGTGGGCTGCAGAGTTGAAAGGGCGGGGCGTGGCCTTCGATCCGCTCAGCTTGAATGTGGTAAACCGTCTCTACGGCCAGGCAGGCTACGACTTTTCCCAGCCATTTCTCGCACGCTTGGATGGCACGTATCACGCGACGATGGGGATTCTCGATTTTCAAAAGAACCCAGAGGATGCACGCACTCGAATCAACAGCTGGGTGGAGGAACGAACCCAGCGACGCATGCGCAATCTCCTTCCAAAGGGCGCGATTACCAAGGACACGCGTTTGGTGCTGGTGAATGCGGTGCACCTGAAGGCGCGGTGGTTCCAGGAGTTTCGTGCCGAGGCAACCAAACCTGAACCTTTCCATGTGAATGGCGGGCGAGCGAAACCGGTGATGACGATGATCGGCCTGGCTGGGGGCAGTTTGGCCCGGCGTTCTGGCATCACTGCAGTCAGGCTGCCGTTTGCGGACACAGAGTTGCAATTTGTCGTCTTGATCCCGGACAAGATGAACGGGCTGGCTGAGCTGGAGAAAAACCTGACTGCGGAAACCCTCGCCGGTCTCAGCAAAGAGCAGGGCCCCGGCACGAGACTCCATTTGCCCAAATTTCGGATCGAAGGAAAAGGGATTGAACTGCACGAACTGCTCGGTGCGATGGGGATGCGTTCCGCGTTTGATCAACCGAAAGGCAGCGCAGACTTCGGCAAGATCGCGCCGCGAAAACCGGACGACTACTTGTTTTTGTCCAATGTGATCCACAAGGCGTTTATCAGCGTTGAGGAACGAGGCGTGGAAGCTGCGGCCGCTGCAGTATCGCCCGGAGTGGTCGGCGGTGATCCTTTGGAAATGAAAGTGAATCGTCCGTTCCTCTTCGCGATCCAGCATGCGCCTAGCGGCGCGTGTCTCTTTCTCGGGCGCGTGACGAACCCACTGTCAGACTGAGCGTGGCGAGACAGCGTGGTTTTCCAAGAATTTGCACGCGTGCGTTCTCGGGAAACCGGGGTCAGGCGTCCACTCTTGACACAAAGCAGCGGGAGTGCGGTACAAAGCGGCAAAGTGGCGACGAAAGGATGGCGTATCCGACGCACGCGCTGGATGGTAAGCGAATCGGCCGGAAGGAGAGCGCCACAGCCTTCCAGCCTCGGGCGGGGCGCGTCCATTCCACCCGCCGTTACCCAATCTCCACGACCTCGACCTCGACCTCCATCTTGCGGTCGGTGGTGCCTTTGTAATGCCCGCGCACCGGCGGCACGTCGGCGTAGTCGCGGCCGACGGCGAGCTTGATGTAACGTTCGTCGGTACGCTGGTTGTTCGTCGGGTCGAGTCCGCACCAGCCAAGGCCGGGGATGAAGACTTCGCACCATGCGTGGCTGGCCTGCGCGCCGAGGAGCTGGTCGCGCGGGCCGTTGTAGAGGTAGCCGCTCACATAGAGCGCGGGGATCTGGATCGCACGGCAGAGGCCGATCATCACGTGGGCGAAATCCTGGCAGACTCCCTGCCGGTCCCGGAGCACGTCGCGCATGTGGGTATGCACACAGGTGACGCTCGGCGTGTAGGTGAACTTCGAGTGAATGTGGCCCATGATCGCACATGCCGCCTGCCAGATGTCCTGCGCGCCGGCGGTGATATCGAGCGCCATCCGCCATGCCTCGGGGCTGGCCTCCACATGCGTGCTCTCCTGGAGAAAATCGAAACAGCGCTCCGTCCTCCGGCACTCGGCGAGGCGTGCCATCGCGACCGGCGAAGCGGCAGGGTCCGCGACGATCGGCTTGGTGATGACCTTCGCGGTGCTCTCGACCAGCAGGGTCGAGTGGGGTGATGGCAGCTCAAAGAAGTGGATGACGTTCGCGTGGAAATCCGAGTAGTGCGCCAGCATCGCGGCGGGCAGGACCTTGAGCAGGAATGACTCGCAGACTTGGTGCTCATTCGTCACCGGCTGGAGCCGGACCTCGTTGAAGCTCTCCCGGACGGGTGACGCGTACGTGTAGCGGGTGCGGTGAGTGACCTGAAGCTTCATCCGGTGAGCCGCGAAAGCTGGAGGGACGGGGAAGGAATGGCAAGAGTCACGCGCGCCAGAGTGCTCATCTTAATCTTATTCTTAATCCTCTTCATGCTCACCCGTGGAGAGCGATTAAGATTAAGAATAAGATTATGATTAAGACAGGGAGCGCTCACACCTCCCAATCAATCGTACGGCTCGACGTCCACCGAGACACGGACCTCGTGCTCGCCGCCGCCGGTGAGGATTCCGCTCAGCGGACTCACGTCGCTGAAGTCGCGGCCGATGGCGACGGTGATGTGCTCGTCGGTCGGGATCAGGTCGTTGGTGGGATCGAAATCGACCCAGCCGGTGCCCGGACAGTAAACGGAGAACCACGCGTGCGACGCATCGGCGCCGACCATGCGCGGTTTTCCCTCGGCGGGATAGGTGCGCAGGTATCCGCTCACGTATCGGGCGGGAAGACCGAGCGAGCGAATGCACGCGATGCCCATGTGCGCGAAGTCCTGGCAGACGCCGTGCCTTTTCCGCCAGACCTCATCGAGCGGAGTGGAGGTGGTCGTCGCCACGCTGTCGTAGCGGAAATCCTCCCGGATGCGCCTCATGAGGTCGCGCGCGCCGACGAGCAGCGGCGTGCCCGCGGTGAAGCTCTCCCGCGCATAGGCGGCGTATTCGGGCGTCAGACGCACGAGGGGCGAATCGAGGCAGAACTCATAGGGCGCCACGTCCGCGGGCAAGACGGGATCGCGGAAGCATGCGGCCACTTCCTCCCACGGCGGCGAGAGCGTGAGCACCGGGACCGTTGCGGTGTCCACGGTCACGTAGCTGTTCACGACGACTTCGAGATGCCGGTGGATCTCCTGGATTGCGAAGAAACACACGTGATTCCCGAAATAATCGCGGCTGTCCTTGCGCACTGACGGCACCGGCGAGATCGACAGCGAAACGCGCGACGTGCGTTGCATCGCGCCCGTCATCGGGGCCAGTCGCGCGGCGTGGTGCGAGACGGTGACGCCCTCCGCGTATTCATAAATCGTCCGGTGCGTGATGCGGTAGTCCATGTCTGTTTATGCGGAGCCCGCGCGGGAAATGGTGGAGTGCACGAAATAATTCACCGCGATGGCGTCGGAGAGTTCCGGCAGGCTCGCCGCGATGGCGCGGATGACCTTTCCGGTTTCCCCCTCGTGCCACGGGCCTTTCGAATGGATGAGTTCGCGCGGATCGAGGAGCCGCACGCGCGCGACGCTGCCGATGAGAATGCGCTGGCCGGGGCTCGGCAGGGCGCCCTGGCGTTCCTTCGGGAGACGGTCGAAATGTTTCTCGAGCTGCAGGAGCTGGAAGAGCAGCGAACGCGGGTTTGTTCCGTCGAGCAGCACGATGTCGTAAACGGCGGCGATGTTCGGCACGAGCGTGTAGCGCGAGCGATACGTGAGCGTGCTGTCGGCGTATTCAAGCACGGCTTCGAGCACGCTCGGGTTGTCTGCCTGCGCGGAGCGCAGCGCGCCGTCGAGGAATGTGCAGAGGTAGATGGACCGCTCGATGCGCTGGCCGATGTCGATGAAGCGCCAGCCCTGCGCGCGGGTCATGTTCTCGCGGGCGAGTCCGTAGAAGGACGCGATCATCAGGAGGAGCCGGTTCAGCACCGGGATCGCATCGCCGGCGAGCATCGGGCGTCCGTTCGACGGCACGGCGAGACATTCCTCGAGCTGGCTGAGGACGCGCCACACGTCATTCGACGTCCGGTCGCGCACGTTCATCGCGAGTCGTTCCACGCGGCCTGCGAGCTGGCGGAGGCTGTCGGGACGCTCGGGGTCGAAGATCGCGGCGAGCAGGTCGGCCTCGAGCGCCTCGGGATTCTGCTGCCACTGCGGATGGCCGGGGCGAAGCTGGCCCTGCATCTCCAGCGCCTGCAGGAATGGCACGAGATGCGGCATGCTCGATCCGGCGCGCTCGGGATTGAATCGCGACAGCGTGCTG
>JBEBGK010000403.1:0-4368 GCA_040081515.1 Chthoniobacteraceae bacterium | reverse complement strand
CGCTGATGGGATTCAATTTCCAGAGCGCGGTGACGTTTTTGAACCAGGGCCCGACCGAGGCGACGCTGCCGGAGGTCACTTTCTACAACCTGATCTTCTGGTTCATCTTCCCGCTCATCTTCCCGCTCATCACGATGCGCACGTTCGCCGACGAATACCGGATGGGGACCATCGAGACGCTTTCGACGGCGCCCGTGAATGACTGGCAGATCGTGCTGTCGAAATTCTTCGGCGGCAGCGCGGCACCGCTGTTCTTCTCGCCGAATGCGAGAGCCGGCGGGCACTCGAACCGGACGCGGGCGCCCACGGTGAAATTCTTCGGCGCGGTGGTCTTCTACATCGTCCTGTTCCTTCCTTCATTCCTTTATTTCGCGCTGTTCACGTGGATCAGCGGCGGGAACGCGCCGCTTCAGAGCGCCGGGGCCTACTGGAGCACCTACATGCTGCTGCTCCTGCTCGGGATGTTCTTCGTGAGCATCGGCATCCTCGCGAGCTCGCTCGTGAAGGATCAGGTCAATGCGGCGATCATCAGCCTCGCGGTCATCCTGCTCTATCTTTTCATCCCGAGCCTGCTGGGGCTGATGCTGAATTCCACCGACCCGCGGTTCACGCAGGTGCGTGGATTCCTGAGCCCGTTCGACCACATGCGCGACTTCGCGCGGGGCATGGTGGATACGCGGCAACTGGTCTGGTACCTGTCGATGACCGCACTGCTGCTGGTCCTGACGCACCAGATCTTCCAGAGCCGGAAACTCAAGGCCGCCTGAGCGACACGCAACTCCCGAAAGACAGCCTTCCAAACATGGAAACGAAAACCGCCCCACTCGACGCGCCGAAAGTGCTCCGGATCGGACGCATCCAGCTCAGCCTCAATGTCCTCGTGCAAGCCATCGTGGTGGTGGCGATCGTCGCGATGGCAAATTACCTGAGCCTGCGCCACTACCACCGCTTCGATTGGTCGCGCAGCCAGAAGTTCGCGCTCAGCGAGCAGACGAAGGCGGTCCTCGGCAGCCTCGCCAAGCCGGTGCAGGCGATCGTGTTCTTCGCCGGCGAGGGGGAAGCCGAGGCCGATTGCCGGCTGCTGCTCCGGGAATACGAGTTCACCTCGCGCGGGAAGATCACCGTCGAGGAGGTGAACCCTTTCCAGAACCTCACCCGCGCCAAGGAACTCCAGAGGATCTACAACTTCGGCGCGAACGAGAACATCGTGATTCTCGACTACGACGGGAAAAGCAAATTCATCAACAGCTCGGAGATGGCGGAGTTCGAGCAGTTGGACCAGATGGCGCAGATGATGGGGCGCCGGCCACAGGTCACGGCTTTCAAGGGCGAGCAACTGCTGACCAACGCGCTGCTCGAGCTCACGGAGGGAAAGCAGAACAAGGTGTACATCGTCGGCGGCCACGGCGAATACGACTTCGACTCCGAGCAGAACAAGCTCATCAAGGAGCAACTGGCCCGGCAGAACATCAAGGTCGAGGCGCTGACCATGGCGAACCTCCCGACGATACCGGCGGACGCCAGCGCGCTCATCAACCTCGGGCCGCGCTTCGACTACTCGGAGCGCGATCTGAAGCTGCTGACCGAATACTGGGAGAGGAAGGGCCGCCTCTTCATCGCGCTCGGGCCGGTCGGAAAGAAGCCCGGGCTCGATTCCTGGCTCGCGGCGCGCGGAGTCCAGCCGGCCGGTGATACCGTGCTGCGCGTCATCAATATCGGCGGCCTCACCGGCATCATGGAGCTGGAGGGCATCATCGGCAAAGGCTCGCCGGTGACCAAGAACCTGGAGGACGTGGGCGCGATGCTGGTCGGCCAGACCCAGTCGCTGAGAATCGACCGGACCAAGGAAACCACGGAGAACCTGCGCTTCGCCGAACTGATCGGCGCGCCCGAGGGGTTCTGGGGCGAAACGGAATATCTGGGCGACCGCAAGACGGTCCCGCTCTTCGATCCGAAAAAGGACAACGCCGCGCCGCTCACGCTCGCGGTCAGCGTCGAGAAGGGCGCTTCGCGGGATCCGAATGTGAAGCTCGAAACCGCGCGGATGGTGGTCTTCGGTAACGGCGATCTCGTCTCGGGCGAGGGGCTTCGGGCCGGGCCGGCAATCCTCGATCTCGCGACGAATGCGTTCAACTGGCTGCTGAATCGCGAGAGCCTGATCGCGATCCCGCCCAAGGCGAAACAGAACCTCCAGATCTCGCTCAACCCGGGCCAGCTCTTCGCCATTGCGAAATGGGTCTCGCTTTACATCCCGGGCATCGTCGGGCTGTTCGGGCTCTTCTACCTGTGGGGACGCCACGGCAAGAGCATGCTGAAGCTCACCGCCTCCGTCGCATTCACCTTCGTATTCGCATGGGCGCTCTGGCGGTCGCTGCTCTGGATTCTCGGGACCGCCGAGGGCAGGCAGTTGTCCCCGAAGTCGCTGATCGCCATCGGCAGCGCAGCAGTCATCGGGACGGCGGCGCTCGTCCTGCTCTCGCGAAAGAAACCGCAGGCGCCACAGGTCTGATTTCCACTCTCCGCCGCCATGAAACTGCGCAATACCGTCATCCTTCTGATCCTTGGTCTCGGGCTGTTCGCCTACATCAAGTTCATCGACAGCAAGAAACTCTCGACCGACGAGCAGCGTGAGAAAAAGGGCAGGGTCGTCGAGGTGAACCGCGACGAGGTGGATGCGGTGACGATTCGCAACAGCGAGGGCACGATCGAGATGAAGAAGAGCCCCGACGGGACCTGGATGATCGACCAGCCCGTGAAGGACAAGGCCGACACGCTGGCGATTTCCACGCTCTTCACCTCGCTCGAGGGGCTCCGCATGGATCGCGTCCCCGGCGGCAAGGATGGCGCCGACACGCTGAAGGAATACGGCCTCGCGAAGGGGGATCTGGCGATCAAAGTCGCCAGCAAGGTGCCATTCGAACTGCTCATCGGCAAGGAGACCGCCGTGGAGGGCAAGGTGTACATGCGCGTGGAGGGCAAGGACCTCGCATACGTCGCCGGCAAGGACCTCCGGGACCAGGCGAGCAAGGGGCTCAAGGACTGGCGGGATCGCAAACTGAGCGATCTCACCGCCACGCAGATCAACAGGCTCATCATCAAGACTGCAAAAGGCGAGATCGAGGCGGAGAAGAAGGCCACCCATTGGAACATCGTGCGTCCTTTCAAAGGCCGCGCGGATGACCAGAAGCTGACCGACCTCGTCTCGGAGGCGACCACGCCGCGCATCGAGGATTTCCTGAGCGACACGAAGGACCTCGGCGTCTTCGGACTGAACGAGCCGCGCGCCACGATCACCTTCCAGGCGGAAGGCGAGAAGAGTCCCGTCGTCCTGCAAATCGGCAACGCGAAGAAATCGGAGGAGAAGAAACCCGACGAGAAGAAGGGCGCCGAGCCTCCACCCGCGCCCGGCCACGTTTATGTGAAACTTTCGACACGCGACGGCGTCTTCACCGTTCCCGCGGCGATCGAATCGCTGATCAATACGCAGCCAAACGACCTCCGCGACCAGAACCTGATGCGCGTGCAGACGGACGTGGTGGACCGCATCACGATCGAGGCGCCCGGGAAGCCAAAGATCGTCCTCGGACGAAAAGGCGAGGAGTGGGTGCGCAAGGGGGAGAAACAAGACGAGCCGCCGGTCAACAGCGGCGCCGCGAACAAGCTGCTGTCCGACCTCACGACGATGAAGACGGCGCGGTTCGTCGCGGATCTGGCCAGCGATCTGAAGCAGTACGGCCTCGACGCGCCACAGGCGACGGTGACGCTCAGCAGCTACTCCACGGAAGGCACCCCGGAGACGAAACCCGGGGAGCAGCCGCTCGCAAAGCTGCTGCTCGGCAAGTTCGAGGGCGATGCGGGCTACGCAAAGCTCGACGACGAGCCGTTCATCGTGGCGCTTCCCGCCTCCATCCTCGAAGGGATCTGGACCGACCCCCTGCAGTGGCAGGAGCTGAAAATCCAGGAGCTGAAGCGGGAGGATGTCGTCGCCCTCGAGATCCTGCGTGCCGGGCAGCCGGCATTCGCTTACCAGCATGAGAAGGACAAGGGCTGGAAGCTCGCGAAGGGCGACGGCACTGTGAATCAGGCCGCCGCGGAGTCACTCGTGAACACGCTCGCCAGCCTTCACGCCGTCCGGTGGGCAGGCGCAAGCATCGCGACGGAACACGGCCTGGACAAGCCAAGCCTCGTGATCAACTTCACCCTCGCGGACAAGAAGACGGGCAAGCTCACCATTGGCACCGCGACGAACGACGAGATGTGGCACGCCACGATCGAGGGAAAGACGGGGACGTTCCTGCTCAGCAAACCGGATTTCGATGCCCTCAACAGCGCGCTGATCGAGACGCCGAAACCGGCCGCGGCCACGCC
>JBEBGK010000402.1:0-4370 GCA_040081515.1 Chthoniobacteraceae bacterium | reverse complement strand
GGGCATACGGTTGTGGCCAGCGGCCACCTTCGCACACCCGCCGGCCGACAGGATTGTCGGCGGCACACTGGCCGACAGGTTGTCGGCCCCACACTGGCGGCAGGATTGCCGGCTACACACAAATTCCTGACAACTCTTCGGTTTCACTCCCGATAATACCCGTTACACTCCCCGGACATCTCCAGCCATGACCTCGATCCAACTCCCGGATTCACTGGTGGCACAGCTTCAAGCTTACGAGCGGAAGCTGCGGCGCATGGAGACGCTCGTCGCCGTGGCGGGCGGACTGGCCGGGTTGCTCGTCACCTACGTGCTGCTTTTCGTCCTCGATCGCTTCGTGAATACGCCCGTCTGGGCGAGGACCGTCCTCACCGGCTCCGGCGCCGCGCTGGCGGCGTGGTTTGCGCAGGGCTGGGCGGGGCACTGGCTGTGGAACCGGCGCGGCCCGGCGGATCTCGCGAAGCTTTTGCAGCGGCATTTCAAGACGCTCGGCGATCGCCTGCAGGGCGTGATCGAACTCACGCGCATCGACGAGCTGCCGCCGAACATCTCCCCCGCCCTGCTCCGCGCGGCCATCCGGCAGGTCGCGGATGACTCGGGCCGCCATCGGTTTGAAGACGCCGTGCCGCGGAAACCGGCGCGTCGCTGGGCGCTCGCGGGGATTACCGCCGCGGCGATCACCGCGGCACCGTTCGTTTTTGCGCCGCGCGCGGCGACGAATGCGCTGCACCGCTGGGCGAAGCCGTGGGCGGGAATCGAACGCTACACATTCACGACCGTCGAGGCGCTGCCGGACGATCTCTACATTCCCCACGGCGAGCCATTCGAACTCGCGGTCGGCCTGAAGCCGGACGCGGAATGGAAACCCGCGTCCGCGACGGCGCGGATCGGGCGTCAGGAAAAACTGAACGCAGCGGTCGAGGGCAACGGTGTGGTCTTCAAGTTTCCGGGGCAGACGCAACCCGGCGCACTGAGCCTCCGCTTCGGTGATTACCTGAAGGACATCGGTGTTCATCCGCTGCACCGCCCCGAATTGAAGGAGCTCACGGCGCGGGTGAAACTCCCCGACTACCTCGGGCATCCCGAGACCCGCCTGCCCGTGAACGGGACGATTGTGTCCTTCCTCGCGGGAAGCGGCGTCTCATTTGAAGGGCGGATCAGCCGCGCTGCCGGAAGCGGCGTCCTCACGGCCCGGGGACGCGAGTTCGCCGCGAGCCCGGAGGAAACGGCGTTCGTCACTCCCATGATTCCGCTGGCAGATCTCAGCGGCGAGGTCTCGCTTCGCTGGACGGATCTGCACCGGCTCACACCGCTCCAGCCCTACACGCTCAAGATTGGCGAAACGCAGGACGCGCCTCCGCAGGTGGACATCCAGGGGCTCGATTCGCAGGAGATTGCCATCCTCCCGGGCGAGGAGGTCCGCTTCACGCTTGCGGCTGGCGACGACTATGGCGTGAAGGAGATGTGGATCGCATGGACGGCGCGGCATCTGAATGAGAAGCGACCGGAGCCGAAGGCGGCCGGCAAGGACTGGGTGAAGCAGCTCTGGGAGGAGTGGAAATCCCAGGCCACGGCAGCGCCGGAGAAAAAGGATTCCGTGCCGGAACTGCCGCGCATCGCCGGCAGCCAGACCACGCGGGAACTCACCCGGCCGCTTTCGTGGTCGCCCGCCGCGGTCGGCATCGCGCAGGACTCCATCGTCGAACTCACCGCTTACGCGCTCGACTATCTGCCGAAGCGGGAGCCGGCCCGCTCTTGGAAGCTCACGGTCTTCGTGCTGAGCCCCGAGAAGCATTCGGAACGCATCCGCGAACGCATGGACCAGGTGCTCCGGCAGCTCGACGAACGCATCCGCGACGAGGAACGCGCAATCGAGGAAAACAAGGCGATCGCGGACAACAAGAAGGACCTCGCCACCGAGAAGACCGGCGAGGACATCAAACGCGTGGAGGCCGGCGAACGCGCCAACGAGGATTCGCTCAAGGCGCTCTCGGAGCAGATCGGTGAGATCATGAAGGAGGCGCTGCGGAACAAGGAGATCCCGACGGAGACGCTCGACGAATGGAGCAAGATTGCGGAGACACTCAGCCAGAAGGCGACTCCCGCGATGCAGGAGGCGGCGCAGGCGATGTCGCAGGCCAGCCAGTCGCCTCAGCAGCGCGAAAAACAGCTCGCCGAGGCGATGGAATCGCAGCAGGAGGCGCTCGATGCGATGCGCCAGGCCGCATCGAAGATGAAGTCCGCCAACGAGAACCTCTTTGCGCGCAACTTCTACAACCGCCTCCGCCTTGCCGCATCGGTCGAACACCAGATCTCCGACGGCCTGAAGAAGCTCGCCAAATCCACCGTGGGCCTGAAGCCCGAGGAGATCGCGGACCAGGAAAAGAAGTCCTTTGACGGAGTCGCAGGCAAGCAGGACGGGAATGTGAAGGACGTGGATGCGATCCAGGGCGACATGACCTCCTTCCTCCGCAAGATGCCGAACCCGAAATACCAGGAGGTCGTGAGCGACATGGAGGAAAAGCGGGTGGTCTCGGAACTCGGTGAACTCGCGGGATTCGTCCGGCAGAATCTCGGCCTGAAATCCGCCGGCCGGGCGAAGACCTGGGGCGACCAACTCGACAAATGGGCCGAAATGCTGCAGAAGGAATCCAGCGGACAGGGCAAGGGCGGCGGCGAGGCGGACCCCGACCTGATGGAACTCTTGATCGCGCTCGTCCGCGTCGCGGTCACCGAGGACAGCATCCGCGAGCAGACTGCGGATCTCGAAAGCGGCAGGGAAAAGAATCCCAACCATGCGGCCGACGCGACCAAGCTGGGAACCGTCCAGAGCCAGCTCAACGGGACGGTGAAGGCGATCGGGGAGAACCCGAAGTTCGAGAAGTTCATGGGCGACCTTGCGCCGGTGCTTGAACAGGTCTCCACGCTCATGCAGGAGGTGGCCTCGGAGCTGAACAAGCCGAACACCGGCCAGGAGACCGTCGCGAGCGAGGGCATCATCATCGAGCTGCTCGTCCCGCCGGGGGAGAAGAGCAGCAGCGAGTCCTCGCAGCCTTCGCCGATCGCGATGATGCAGGAACGGATGCGGCAGATGATGCAGCAGATGACCCCGCGGGGTCACCGCGGGATTCAACAACTCAAAGACTTCCAGCAACCTGACCGGGGGCGCGGCGCAAGGCGCGGCACAGCGCGACAAGTCGAACGCCCGCTCCGTGGAGAAAAGCGGAGGCGCCGCGAATGCAGGCGAGTGGCCCGAGGAGTTCCGTGAGGCGTTGCAGTCCTACTTCCAGGCGATCGAGGGGCAGAAAAAGTGATGCGACGCCGCGCCGCCAGCCTCATCGGATGGGCCACGATGCTCGCGCTCGCGGGCGGCCCCGGAATCGTGCCATCGCTCCTCGCGCAGACCTCCGACTTTCAAGTGTACCGAGGCACACAGGTGGCCCCGGAAGTGGAGCGCATCTACGAGAAGGGGCTGAAGTATCTCGTCGCCGCGCAGAACGCGGATGGCTCGCTACCGGGCCAGTATGGAACGGAGCCGGGCGTGGTGGGCATGGCGTTGATGGCCTTTCTCGCGCACGGCGACGACCCGAATCACGGCCCGCAAAAGAAGGCGATCGCGCGATGCATTGATTACATCATCAAGCAATCGAACGAGGAGACCGGCTACATCGGCAGCTCGATGTACAACCATGGCTTCGCGACGCTCGCGCTCGCGGAGGCATACGGCGCGGTGCATGACGATCGGATCGCCCCCGCGCTGAAGAAGGCGGTCGCGCTCATCCTCACGTCGCAGGAGAAAAACCGTTTCAAGGCGTGGCGATATTCGCCCGACGCCCAGGATGCCGATTCGACGGTGAGCGGCGCGTGCTTTGTCGCCCTGATCGCCGCGCGCAATGCGGGATTGAAAGTGCCGGACACGGCGATCGCCGACGCCCTGAAGTTCTACGCCGACTGCCAGAATCCCGGCGATGGCGGCATCGGCTACATGCCGCGCAGCGGCTCGCACGGCGGCGCCACGACCGCGATCGGCGTCGCCGCGTTTGCATACGCGCGCAAGAAGGATGTCGTCACATTCATCAAGGCGCTGAAGGCGATGAAGGGCAACGAGGACGGAAACGGCGGCGGCTATCCGTTCTACTACGACTACTACGCGGCCCAGGGATTTTTTCAGGGCGACTTCCAGGCTTGGGTCGGGTGGAATGATAGACAGGTGAAGCGCCTTTCGGAGTTGCAAAATGACGACGGTTCGTGGGACGCGGGCCTCGGGCCGGGGACATGCACGGCCCTCGCCCTGCTCTCGATCGCGCTCAACTACCGATACCTGCCCATCTACGAACGATGACGGCCCTTCCCGCTCCAGCCCGCCCCCT
>JBEBGK010000401.1:0-4372 GCA_040081515.1 Chthoniobacteraceae bacterium | reverse complement strand
TCTGCGTCCGGCCAAAATGGCGCCGTTTCCCGAGCAGGATGCAGAGGATCAGCGCCGACCAGCCGCTCGTGATGTGCACGACGATGCCGCCCGCAAAGTCGATCGCATGCACCTTCGCGTCCGCGTTGGCCATGCCATTGCACAGGCCGCCGTCGCCCCACATCAGGTGCGCGATGGGGAAATACACGACGAACATCCAGAGCACGCTGAAGAGCATGACGGCGGAAAACTTCATCCGCTCGGCCACGGCGCCGATGGTGAGCGCCGGCGTGATGATGGCAAAGGTGAGCTGGTAGATTGCCCAGATGTTGTGCGAGACCCAGTAGGAGTAGGTCTGGTTCGGCTCGTAGCCCACGCCCCTGAAGAACGCGAACTCGTACCCGCCGAGCACGCCGCCCTTTCCAAATGTGAGCGAATAGCCGATCGCCCACCAGAGCACGGTGACGACCGCGGTGAGACCGAGGCATTGCGCGAGAATCGAGAGCACGTTCTTCCTCCGGACCAGTCCGCCGTAAAACAGCGCGAGCCCCGGCAGCGTCATGAAAAGCACGAGCCCTGCGCTGGTCATGATCCATGTGTTATGCGCGGGACCGGCGGTGCTCTCCAGCGGCCCGCCCTTGCCCGGCGCGCCATTGGTCACCATCGCCTCGAGATCGGCGATGCGCTGTTCGAGCGAGGCTTTCTGGGGCGCCGATACCTCGGTAGCGGCACCGGGGCTCTGCGCGTGGGAACCGGGAATCACGAGCGCCAGAAAGGCGGTCATGCAGGAGAGCAATGCGATTTTCTTGAACATGTAGGGCGATGATTTGGGCGGCGGAATGACGAGGGATTGTCCTCCGCCGCTGGCGAAATCGCTGACGGCGCCGGGGTTCTGGCTTCGTCAGGACGCGGCGGGATACGCATTGGCCGCCATCGCTGCAAGAAAAAGCCGGGGCGGAGTTGCTGATCGCTTCCGTCGCCGGTTGGATGCATTCGTGGCCTCGTGGGA
This sequence comes from Chthoniobacteraceae bacterium, assembly GCA_040081515.1. Lineage (GTDB taxonomy): Bacteria > Verrucomicrobiota > Verrucomicrobiia > Chthoniobacterales > Chthoniobacteraceae > SXWH01. Next base: position 3,384 of record JBEBGK010000401.1, on the reverse strand, counting down.
GCCTCCGAGAGCGGATCGTCCGGTCTTCACCACCGCCGCCACTGCCGAGCCGCAACCTGCGGCAGCACGGGCCGCTCCCACACCCGATGCGATGCGTGCGAGACAGGCCAGAATCCGGTTGCCTTTCGGGGATCGGCACCTACAGTCCCGCCCCTTTCGCCGGATGCTTAACCGACCGCCAACTGAGTTGAAAATTTTCAGCGGCTCCGCTCACCGTGAGCTGGCCCGCAGCATCGCGGCGTATTGCAAGGTGCCGCTCGGGAACGCGACGGTGGACTCGTTTCCCGATGGCGAGACGATGGTGAAGATCAACGAGAACATCCGGGGCCGCGACGTGTTCATCGTGCAGCCGACCTGCCCGCCCACGAATCAGAACCTGATGGAACTGCTCATCATGGTGGATGCGGCCCGGCGCGCGAGTGCATCGCGGATCACGGCAGTGCTGCCGTTCTTCGGTTATGCGCGGCAGGATCGCAAGGACCAGCCCCGCGTGCCCATCACCGCGAAACTCGTCGCAAACCTGCTCACCGCCGCGGGCGTCAACCGCGTGCTGACGATGGATCTCCATGCGCAGCAGGTCACCGGCTTTTTCGACATCCCCGTGGACCATCTCTTCGCCGCGCCCGTCATCCTCCAGTATCTCCAGTCGAAGAACCTGAACGACCCGGTGGTCGTTTCGCCGGATGTCGGCGGATTGAAGATGGCCAACGCCTACGCCCAGGCGCTGAATGCGAGCCTCGCGATCGTCGCGAAACGACGGAAGAGCCCCACCGAGGTCGCGGCGACGAGCATCATCGGCGAAGTGGATGGACGGTCGGTGATCCTCGTGGACGACCTGACTGAGACCGCCGGCACACTCACCGCGGCGGCGAAGCTGCTGAAGGAACACGGCGCAAAGGAGATCATGGCGTGCGTGAGTCACGCGGTGCTGAGCGATCTCGGCATCCAGCGGCTGAAGTCCTCGGAGATCACCGAACTCGTCTGCACCGACAGCGTGCCCGTCGCCAGCGGGAACGGCTTCAAAATCACCCCGCTCTCCATCGCCCCTCTGCTCGGGGAAGGCATCAACCGCGTTTACGCCGACGAATCCGTTTCCTCTCTGTTCCAAATCCCCGGAACGTAACCACAAAACCAAACCACAGCAGTAGCTGAACAAGCAATGGCCAAAACAATCCAACTCAAGGCAGAACCCCGCGGCGGTGTCGGCACCGTCGAATCCAAACGCACCCGCAAGACCGGCTTCGTCCCGGCTGTGATCTACGGCCGCCATCTCGGCAAGCCGCAGAACCTCCAGCTCAACGCGCGCGACCTCAAGACCGCGCTCGGCAAGTCGGCAGGCGAGCATTTGCTCGTTGACCTCGAGATCACCGGCGGCGGCAAGACCCTCGCGCTGATCCAGGACGTCCAGCATCACCCGCTCAAGCGGGACATCCTGCACGTGGACTTCCACGCGCTGCGCGAGGATGAAAAGATGCACACTACCGTGCCCGTCATCTGCTTCGGCGAGGCGAGCGGCGTGAAGAACTCCGGCGGCGTGCTCGAGCAGCTTCTCCGTTCCATCGAGGTCGAGTGTCTCCCGAAGGATCTTCCCGAATCGATCACCGTGGACGTCACCAAGCTCGAAATCGGCGACGCCATTCACATCAAGGACATCCAGCTTCCCTCCGGCGTCATCGCCCGCGGCGCACCCGACAACAGCGTGGTCCACTGCACCGCGCCTGCCGTCGAGGAAGTCGTTGCTCCCGCCGCCGTCGAAGGCGCGGCCCCGACCGAGCCCGAAGTCATCAAGGAGAAGAAGCCCGAGGCCGGGGAAGCTCCCGCGGCCGAGAAGGGCGACAAGGCTGCGAAGCCCGAGAAGAAGTAATCTCCACGCCGCCCGGATGAATGACTCCCACCGGTCCTGCCTTCCGGCTCATCGTCGGCCTGGGCAATCCCGGCCGGGAGTATTCGGGCACCCGCCACAATGTCGGCTTCATGGTCCTCGACCGGATCGCCGACGCGGCGGGCGCCCGCTTCCGGGTGGATAGGAAATGGCGGGCTGAAGTCGCCTCCTCCGGCGACGTCTGGCTCTGCAAACCGCAAACCTACATGAACCTCAGCGGCGAAAGCGTCAGTGCCCTCGCCCGATTTCACAAAATCGGGCCCTCCGGCGTGCTCGTCGTGCTGGATGACATGGCGCTCCCGCTGGGACGCCTGCGGCTCCGCGAGAGCGGAAGCGCCGGCGGCCACAACGGCCTGAAGAGCATCATCGATCATCTCGGCACCCGGGACGTCCCGCGGCTGCGCGTGGGCATCGGCTCCGCCTCGGAAGGCGCCGCCACGGACCACGTGCTCGGGAAATTTGCCTTGGCCGAGCGCCCGCTCGTCGAGCAGGCTCTCGACCGCGCCGCGGAGGCGATTCAGTTTACCCAGGGCCACGGCCTGCAGGCCGCCATGAATCAATTTAACCAAAACACGAAATCATCATCATCATGAAACACCGATACGAAGGACTCCTCATTCTCAACGTCAAAGGGAAGGAGGACAGCGCACAGAAGATCATCGAACGCCTCGAGAAGGACTTCCGCACCGAGGGCGCCAACGTCGAATCCGTCCAGAAAATGGACCAGCGCCACCTGAGCTACGTGGCCGGCAAACTCGACAGCGGCTACTTTGTGAACTTCGTCTTCGAGTCCGAACCCGCTGCGCTTGATCGCCTGAAGGCGCGCTTCAAACTCGACGACGACGTCTATCGCCAGCAGTACGCCCGCCTGCGCACGAAGCAGAAGGCCGCCTAGCCGGCGCTGCCGACCACTCCGCCCCGCCCAAACTCCAGCCCTGCGCCCACACCATGCCGAACCTCAACAAGGTAATGCTCATGGGAAACCTCACGAGGGATCCCGAGGTCAAATACACGCCGAAAGGCACCGCGATCGCCAATTTCGGCATTGCTGTTAACCGGAATTACACGACAGAAGGCGGCGAGAAACGCGAGGAAGTGACATTCGTTGACATCGAGGCTTTTGGCCGGATCGCTGAAATTATCGGGGAATACTTCAAAAAAGGGCGGCCAATCTTCGTCGAGGGTCGCTTGAAACTGGACCAGTGGGACGACAAACAGACTGGACAGAAGAAGAGCAAACTGCGCGTCGTCGCTGATACCTTCGAGTTTCTCGGAAGTCGCGAGGGCGGCGCGCCACAATCGGCGGAAGGCCCCAGCGCTCCTGCGCAGAGACGCGCCCCGTCGGCGCCTCCGCGCCCTCCGGCCGATCCCGATCTGGACGCCCAGCCGGACGACATCCCGTTCTAGGGAAGCGCTGAACAATTGACCGGATTGAGTGGGAGAGTTTTGAACTTCCCTGAGCAGCGATTTTTTCCCCGCTGGCACCACGGCACGCGACGGAT
>JBEBGK010000400.1:0-4376 GCA_040081515.1 Chthoniobacteraceae bacterium | reverse complement strand
GCGTTGTCCCGGGGCTGCGTGCCGCGTCCGAGCTCGCAGCGCCCCACGCGACCACTCCGGCGCCCATGCGCCCTGTCGGAGGCGGCCTCCCCTTTGAACCGGACGCATTGATGGCCAGCGTCAACGGTTCGCGAAGCACCTTGCGCGGTCTGTTTCATGACTGCCGCGACGACGATGCCCCGGGTCTCTTCACGCAGATCGCCGCCGCGCTCGCCGAGGGCGACACCCGCAAGCTCCAGCGCGCCGCCCATGCCCTCAAGGGCGTGCTCGGCGTCTTCCATGCCCCTGCCGCATACAGCGCCGCCCGTGCGCTCGAGGAGAGCGCAAGGCTGGGAAGAACCGAGATTCTCCAGCCGCAGACCGAAGAACTCCGTCACGCGGTATCCGAATTGCTCTCCGCTCTGGAGCGCTTCGTCGCCGAGCCCGCGCCGACCTGCAAGGCAGCCTGAATTGCCGCCGCCCATCATGCCACAGACCGAACCGAGCATCCTGATTCTCGAAGATACCAGGACGGTGCAGAACTATATCCGCGACGTCCTGCAACCGTTCGAGGCGGAGCGTCCGATCCTGCTCGCGCGCAAACTGGCCGACGCCCAGACGATGGCAGCGAGCGCATCCATCGGTTTGTTCATCGTGGACATCGGGCTGCCCGACGGGGATGGCATCGATTTCCTCTGCGAAATGTCCATGCTCCATCCGGAGTCACGGGCGCTGATCATCACCTCCACGCCCACGGAGGAATACCGCGAACGGGCGCGTCAGCTCGGCGTGCTGCATTTCCTCGCGAAGCCGCTCGATCGGAAGACGCTCTTCAATACGGTGAAATGCCTCCTCGATCCCACCGCTGCTCCACCGGACGGCGATGGTGCCGGATTCGAAGGCACCCTCGGCGGCCTGTCGCCGGTGGACATCATCCAGTTGAAATGTCTGCGCGGCGGGACGGGCGTGATCGAGTTCACCGAGACGCATCTCCACGGACGCGTCTGGATCGAGGCCGGGCAAATCATCCACGCCGAATGCCGGATGCCCGGTGCCGAACACAGGGGCATCGAGGCCTTCCAGTGCATCATCAACTGGCGCACCGGCAGGATCCGGGATCTGCCGAATCCGCCACGGGCCGATCGCACCATCCACCGGCACTGGCAGGAATTGCTCCTTGACGCCGAGGCACGCCGGCAGGATCCGGCCGGCGCCCCGACGGGCGCGTAGAGCCGGCCGGCAACTCTCCTTTGCATCGGAACGCGCAGCGGCAACAAACGCCCGTTTTTCACCACCTTTGGCGTGACGGCTGCTACTCAAGGGAATCACTCGACCCAACAATGAGCCACGCACCGGTTACCATCCTTTTGATTGAGGACATCAGCACAGTGCAGTTTTTCGTCCGAAACGCGCTGAGTTCCCTGCCGCGACCCTACACGCTGATCACGGCCGGCTCGCTTGCCGACGCCCGCACCGCCATGGCGGGAAAATTTGTGGACCTCTTCATCGTCGATATCGGTCTCCCGGACGGCGACGGCATCGATTTCCTCTGCGAAGCCGCGGTCCTGCAGCCGCAGGCCACGGCCATCATCGTCACCGCCACTCCGTCCGAGGAACACCGCGCCCGCGCCGAGCAACTCGGAGTCGTGCAGATCCTCAGCAAGCCAATCCAGCGTGACCGCCTCTGCGCGGCCATCAGCAAGCTCCTCGGCTGGGATGAGCAGAACTCCTCCGAGAATTCGAACTTCCGGGCGACGCTCAGCGGACTCACCCCGCTCGACATCGTCCAGCTCAAGTGCATGAGCGGCGCCACGAGCATCCTGGAGTTCACGAACAACCGGCGCAGCGGCCGGGTGTACTTCGAGAAGGGCAACATCGCCCACGCCCTGCTGTTCCTCGAGGACGGGAACAAGGTCACCGGGCAGGAAGCCTTCGGCGAGATCGCCGGCTGGCAGAGCGGGCGCGTCGCGGAAGTCCAGGACGGCACCCCGTATCCGCGGACGATCCGCACGAACTGGCAGTCCCTGCTCCTCGAGGTCGCGCAGACGCGCGACGAGCTGGGCGTCAACGCCGCCTGATTGCAGGCGGAGTCTTCGCGCTGCGTCAGTCCCTCGGCGGATTCACTTCGCGAACGGCCGCGCCGTTCGTGTCACTGAGGATCAGGAGCGCGAGCTTCTCGACGTTGTCGAGTTCGGCGGGCTTGAGCATCTGGTAGTCGAGCCCGTTGGCAGGCGCGGATTCCCCGGCGAGCGGGACGGGTCGCACATTTTCCGGCGCATTCAGGCTCGCGTAGTCGAAGCGGCCGCGCAGGTCGGTATAGCCGTCCTTGAAGAATCGCACGGTGCCGTTCTTCAGCCGCGCATAGACTTTCACATAGGCCTTCGACACCGGCTTGTCGGTGCCGCTGTCGCGCGCCTCGATGCGCCCGTAGTTTTCGGCGAGCGTGAGTTTCAGCGTGTTGGCGTGATACGCCTGCGCCTTGCGCTGGCCCGCGCCGATGACCTCGACGAGCACGTTCGCCTTTGCGAACTCACCGGGGAGAGGGATGTCGAGCGCGTCCCTGCCCGCGGGCAGCGCCTGCTTCGCGCTTTGGTTGGGTTTGATGATGCTGAACCGGCCCGCGTCCTGGCTGACGAACGGATTGCTGCTGAAGGAAAACTCGGGGTCCATCAGGTAGTAGTTGATCGTGACCTCGCCGAGGTTCTTCCAAGTGAGCCCGATCGCCCTGTTCTCCACCTTGAGGTCGAACGCGGGTTCGGTCGCGGCGAGTTCAGCCTGCTGCTTCTCGCGGTCCGGCTTGTCATCCTGCTTCTTCGCCGCGGCCTTGCCCTCGATCTCATCGAGCTGCGAACTGATTTCCGCGAAAAGATTCCGCCACCGCGCCACCGGATGGTCGGAGTATTTCGCCGCAATGCCGCGCGCCTCGGCGAGGTTGCCCTCGTAGAAACCGGCGTAGCAGCGCAGGTAATCGTACTGCATCTGCGTGGGGACGACCCGCTTCTCGATCACGATGTTCCCAGCCCCGGCGGGGCCGAAGTTGTCGTGCTGCACCTCCCGGACAACCGCATTGGGGTCCACGGCCTGAAATCGCACGAGCGCCTCCTCGACCCGGTCCTGCAGGAAGAGGTGATACGCCACGCTCATGCCGTCCATCGCGTCGAGTTGCGGCTTGTGCGCGAGGATGCCGAGCAGGCTCCGGTATTGCGAAAGCACCGCGGGATTCGCGATGCGACGCTCGCTGCCGAGACGGTGTGCGCGCTGGTTCACGAGCGGGCTGTATTCCAGGTGCTCGTAGGACCGTCGCTCGATGGGATCGATGGCGAGCAGCCCGGAGGAAAGGTAGGGTCCGCACTGCGCGATGAAGTCGTCACGGTGCCGGAGCCATTCCCGCAGCGCGGCGGTGTCATTGTGCATCACGGCATAGCCGTAGATGACCGGGTGCCACACGTGCCGCTGCCGCATCACGCCGGTAAGCTTGCGGAAAAAATCGACACCCTGGCGGCAGCGCCAGGCGATGCGCTCAAGGTTGAGCGATTCGATGTTGTTCGCCTCGAGGAAAGCGAACACCTCGGCGTCGGTGCCGTATTGCGAGACATAGTCCCACGATGCCTTGTCGAACTGCGTGAGCTTCGCGACCACGTTGAACTCAAACGCCTTCGCGGCAGCCGCACTCGCGCCGGCGATCGCGACGTTCACCGGGTAGTGCGGGAACCTCGCGCCGTCCTTCGCCGTGGCCGGGAAGTAGAAGGAATACTCAAACGTCTTCGTCGTGTAGGGCTCCAGCCGCAACCGGCGCGAATCGGTCGCCTTGCTGCCGAGCACGGGCAGCGCACCCTTCGGGATTTGCAACAGCACCTCCGCCTTCACGGGTGAACTGGTGGGATTCGTGACCACGACGTTCGCGCCATAGACGGCACCGGTGAGGAACTCGCCCGTCACGTATTTCTCGAACTTCTCGTTCCCCTCCTGCCGGTAGCGATCGTTCTGCCGGAAGAAACTCTGCGACACGAGGAGCTGCCCCTGCTCGGGCTTCGCAGGTGCCGCCGGCTTGATCTCCTTGTGATAGACGATCACGGGGCCGCCCGCCGTGAAAGTGAACTGCCCGCCATCCGCCTTCGACGTGTGCTTCGGCGCGTCGAATGGAAGATCGAGCACCGCCAGCGCGAGCATCATCTCGGTGAAGTTGCGGCTGGCCTCCACGACATTTCCCGAGACAAACGCGCCCTTCGCTCCCCCGCCGACCCATGCCGCGTAGTCGCGCCAGAATGCGTTCACCGTGATGAGCCCGGCATTTTGCTCACCGATGGGGCGGCGATAGTAGTTGTTCTCCGCCCATTCCTTCGTCGGCCCGAGTTGCCGGTAGTAGGCGCGCACCAAAGCACGCACCTCTTTTGCGG
>JBEBGK010000399.1:0-4378 GCA_040081515.1 Chthoniobacteraceae bacterium | reverse complement strand
ATGCTCGTCGAGCCGTGGAGCGTCACCTTGCCCAGCGGGCCGCTGTAAAAGCCGGGGAAAAGTTTCGGGTCTGGTTTGGCGGTGGTGAGCTGGTCCAGGCGCAGCCATTGCGCGGCGAAAGATTCGCCCAGCTCGCGCACGCGCGCGTCGCGGAGCATCCGCCGCGTCTGCGCCTCGATGCCCGCATCCGTCTGCAACTCGCCGCGCGCGGCGGTGGCCAGCAGTTCATCATCGGGCGGCGCTGCCCATAGAAAAAAGGCGAGCCGCGTGGCCACCGAGTGGTCGTCGAGCCGCTGCACTTTACCGCGTCCCGCGGGGGTCTCGGCGATGTAGAGAAACTCCGGCGACGTCATCGCCGCCGCGAGCGCCGCTTTCATCGCGGCGTCGAAAGTGGAGCCACGCTTCCGCGCATCGTCGAAAATACCCGCGTAGCGCGTGACTGTGCGCTCATCGGCGGGCCGACGGAACGCGCGGCCAAGGAAATGCGCGAGCCGCTTGCGCGCCACCTCCCGCTTGTCCCGGTCGCTCATCGCGCGCAAGGGAATCCCTGGCACCGCAGTCGCGGTCGCGCCGTTGGTGAGAAAGGCGAGGTCATCGAGCAGCACGTAGTTCCCCGTGAACTTCGAGCCGTCCGCGTGCAATCCGGTGATGTGCTCGCCCTTTGGCGCGCGGAACGCGAAGAACGTGTTCCCGCGTCCACCGCCCTCAATGATGTCGTGCGCGAGCTTCGACGAGCCGCCGCCGCTGAAGTGCGCGGTCAGCTCCACGGTGCCGGATTCCTTGTCGCGGCTGAGCACGCACACGGCGAGTTCCGCCACGCCCTCGCCCGCCGCGCCATTCTCGATGGCAAACGCGAGCGTCAGCTTCTTCTTTTGCTTTTCTTGGTTGGTGAAAAGCGACTCGCCGGAGGTTTCGCCCGCGCTTGAGAAGCCCGCCACCCACATGTCTTCGTCCAGCGTGATGACGAGCGACTTTCCTCCAAAGCGCACACGCAGCGGCGTCCCGACTTTCACCACGAGACTGCGCGCGTTCGCGTCCCACACGCCGCCCGTTCCCTCGGCGACCGCCGTCTGCATCGCGAAACGGAACTGGTAATCGAGCGTCACGACCTCGCCGCGCTTTGCTTGGAAAGGGAGGTTCAGATTCGGCGCGAACTCCTTCACCGCCTCCCACGTCAGCGGCTCGTCCGCCGCGATGGGCGCGTTCACTTTCACCGGCACCGCCGGGTCTGTGACGAGCGCGCGAAACGGTGCGCTGAGATGCGCCAGCTTCGGGCTGTTCACGATGTCGCGCGCGGCAGCGAGGTATTGCTCCAGCAGCATCGGCGAGAGGTTCATCGCCTCGCCGCGATTGCGGAAGCCGTGCTCCGCGCGATTCTCGCCGGGCAGCCCCAGCTCCGGCAGCAGCACGGGATACTTCAGCCCGTATTCGCGCACGGGCACTTCGACGACATCGCCGAGACTGCCGCTCGCGGGTTGAAAGTAAGCCTTGCTCGCGATGGGCAGCCGCTCGGGAAACATGAAGACATCCATCTCCAGCCCGAACAAGTCGCGCACGGTGTTGTTGTATTCGAGGCGCGTGAGCCGGCGCAGCACGGGCTTGCCGGGGTCGCGCGCGCCGAGCGCGGGGTCGGGCCGCGACGCCAGTTCGGAAATCCACGCGAGCACCTTTGCGCGCTCCGCCGCGGCTGGTTGCGACTCGCGTTTCGGCGGCGGCATTTGGTGCGACTCGATTTTCTCGAACACTCCGAACCACGGCGCGCGGTCGCGCATCACGTCGGCATCGGTGCGAAAACGTTCGAGATTCACACCGCCCTTCGGCTTGGCCTCGTCGCCGTGGCAGTCGAAACAATGCGCCTCCAGCAGCGGACGAATTTCGCGCTCGAAATCCGCGGCAGCCGCCGCCGCTGTCATGAGAATCGCGGACAGCGCGGCTTTCATACGACCTCGGCCAGCGATCCTGTGCTGTCGGCAAATCGCTCCGCCTTCACCCCGGCGCGACGGGCGAGCGTGAGCCAGAGGTCTGCGAGCGGGCGTTTCCCCGCGTAGTGGATATGGCCGGGACGCATCCCGCCGCCCGCGAGCAGCACCTGCAAGTCCGCGTAGTCGTGCCGGTCGCCGTCGCTGATGCCACTGCCCATCACGAGCGTCGTGGAGTCGAGCAGCGTGCGTTCGCCTTCGCGGATTTCGCTGAGGCGCTTGATGACATGCGCGTAAAACTCGACGTGAAACCGGTCAATCTTCGCCACTGTCGCGCGCGCCTCGTCGCCCTTCGTGTGGGTGAGCACATGGTGGTTTTGCGGCTTGTCGAAAAGGCCGTGAAACATCCGCGGCGAATCCCACCGCTCCGGGTCCACCACGAGCGGCGCGACGCGAGTCAGGTCGTTTTGAAACGCGAGCACGAACAGCTCCGCCATCAGCCGCAGATACTCGCCGCGCGACTCCGGGATGCCATCCGGCTCTGGGAAAGGCGGCTTTTTCACCCGCGCGGAAATTTTCTCCGCCATCTCGATGCGCCGCTCCGTCGCGCGAACGCTCTCGATGTATTCGCCGAGTTTCTCGCGGTCGTCGCGACCGAGCCTCGCGTTCAACGCCTTCGCATCCGCGAGCACGACATCGAGCACGCTCTGGAATCCGGCGGCATCGGGCCGCCCGAAGAGCCGCTGAAACACGGCGCGCGGATTCTTTTCCACATTCGCCGCGTAGCCCGGCGCGAACCACGAAACACTCTCGTAGTAACGCGTCTCTTTGTTGTCGGTGAAATCGTTGCAACTCAACTCGAGCGACGGCAGCAGTGTCGCTCCGCCGCTTTCGCGCGCGATGAACTGGTCGAGCGTGGTGTTCGTCGGGAATCCGCCATCGAGCGTCTCCTGCGGCGCCGACGAGGTGAGCCAGCACGAGCCGCACTGCGCATGGACGCCCGTGCCGCCGACAAACTGCCGGTCGAGCCCTGTCACGAGCGTGACGTGCCGCTTCGCGTCCGCCAGCGGTGCGAGCGACGGCGAGAGTTCCCAGTTTGCGCCGCTCGTCTTCGGCAAAAATGCCGCCTGGTTGTAGCCATTCGGCGTGTAGATGAAGGCGTAACGCCGTGGCGGCACAGGCGCAGCGGCGAGCGATTCGAACGCCGGCAGCAGCAGGGTCACGCCTGCGGCGCGGAGGAACTGGCGGCGGGAAAGCGCGGTGGGCATTCGGTGGAGTGAACTCACTTCAGTGGGCATACGCAGACTTTACGATACCCGGCAGCACCAATCTCTCGCGTGCTGGCGCAGGGAAGAAAGAGCGCAACTTCATTGCATCAGTTGACGAATCGACCACGGTAATACATTGTTTGCCGCCATGATTAAGACCATCACGAAAGTCGGCAACTCGCAGGGCATCATCTTCGACGCGGCGCTGCTCCAACTCGCGCGCCTCAAGGTCGGCGACCAGGTGAACGTCGAGGTGCATCCCGGCGGCACCATCACCATCGCACCGATTGAGTCACTCCCTCCGAAGGAAGAAGTATCCGCTCTCATCAAGTCCACGATGAAACAGTACGCCCGCACCATGAAGCGTCTGGCCTGATGAAAACACCTGCGAACTGTGTTCACCTCACGCTGGAAATCGTGCTGGAAATCCACGCCGAAGCAATTTCGCGCTTCGGCGGGTCGGACGGCCTGCGCGACCGCGCGCTGCTCGAATCTGCCATCGCCGCGCCGCAGGCTAGTTTTGCAGGCGCATCGCCTTACGCCGATGTCGTCGAGATTGCCGCCGCCTACCTTTTCTATCTCTGCGGCAATCACCCGTTCGTGGATGGCAACAAGCGTGTCGCACTCGGCAGTTGCCTCGTGTTTCTTCAGCTCAATGGATACAAGCCCGCGCCCGACGGTGACGAATGGGAAGCGCTCACGCTCGCCGTCGCCGCGAGCACGCTCTCGCGCGACGAGGTGACGGCGCGGCTGCGGAAGCTGGTGCGCTGACAGTTCAGTACACATAGGCAAACTCGTTTGAATTGAGCAGCACGAGGCAGACGTCGCCGAGGGCGCGGGTACGGGCGTCCACGTCGGTGGGCTGCAGGTCGGGCACGAACTCGGTGTAGGCTTCGAGCTTTTCGCTGAAGACGAATTTCTCGCCCGTGTTCTCCTCCACGGCTTCGCGTTTCACTTCGCGGGGAAGTTTCGCCGGTTCGAGCTTCGCGGTCTTCTGGATGGTCTCCATCGCGCGCCAGTGGGCGAAGCAGGTCGCAAGTTCGTCGGCGTGCGGAGTGCGTCCGAAGGCGAACTGGTAGCAGCGGGTGAGCGCGGCTTCGTCGGACTTCGTTTCTTTCAGCGCGCGATTGGCGAGCGCGAGGGCGCGGGCATTGGTGGACAGGCCGTTGAAGAGGCTGAAGACCTGTGGCG
>JBEBGK010000398.1:0-4384 GCA_040081515.1 Chthoniobacteraceae bacterium | reverse complement strand
GCCAATCTGATGCAACTTGCCGCGTTGGACACCGCAGTTGTCGCAAGTCGGGTGGTCTAAATCGTCGTCATGCTCGCCGTAAGGTATGCGGTCAAACTCTTGGGAGTTGATGACGAATTGCACGGGCGCGACCTTCGGGCGCTTGCTTCCGTGCCATCTGGGTTCTTTCGAGTTCCAGCTCATGGTGCGAGGACGCCTAACGACCCCAAGCTCAGCGACTCCGGACCGGGGGCGCGGCTGTGAGCACGGCGGCGCAAGGCGAAGGCGCGGGCTGTGCCGGGTTTCATGGCGGGTAGCACAGCCCGTGACTGAGCCGGTCGGACTAAAGCCGCGCTCGGTAACTGAACGCCAAAGCCCGGAGTTCGCTGCAGCGCATGGTTAGGCGACGTTGGGTTAGGTGTCATGCGTGGACTCCGAATGGATCGCATTGGCGGTCGCGGCTGGGTATAAAGTGATACGCAACGAAATGCCAAGTGCGGCAATGCGTGCGAGTGTCGGTGCCGAGAGTGCGTGGTTGAACGCCCAAGGCTCATCGCCGCAATCGTAACCGATGTTGAACTCGCGGGAGGTGCAAGCCGACCAAAGCTCACGGGAAGGCTGGTCAAGTGTCTCGATGGCAGTAAGCAGCGCCGTGATGTTGGGCTCAGGGCGGTCGAACGGCTCCTCAGTCTCAAGCGTCGCATACCAGTGCCCATCGTCGCGCGGTTCGTTGTGAAGGGGTGAAACGCCTTGGGACCTGAGTGCGGCAGTAAGTGCGTCAAGGTTCCGTTCGGCCACAAGGTCGAGGTCAGTGTTGAGGTAGTGAGTCTCTCGTTTCACGGGACGCGTGCGCAGTCGCCTAACATCCTATTCAGCCGCAGACTGGCGGTGCATTTTTGCATAGGAAGTTGCCATATGGGCATCCGGTGGGATGCGGATTCCGAGGAAAGCGGGCCGGCATTTTGCCGTCGAGAACAAACTGGCGATGCCTTTCAGGCACCATCAGCCTGTCACTTTGCACTCCCGACCAGGGGCCGCGGCGGCGTCCGCGTCACCCTCCCGCCCCCGGAGCCGGGCGGCAAATGACCGGCGCCGGAGGATCTACTTCGCCCGGTTCAACACGTCGGCGCGCGTGGTTTCCACGACGGCGAGCACTTTGTCGATGAGTTCCTTCTTCACCTTCAGCTCGACTAGCGTGGCCTGGAGATGCTCGGCGACGGCGTTGAAGTGGCTGTCGTTCAGGTCGGGGATCTTGGCGTGGGCCTTGCGCATGTCGCGGCCCTCGTATTTCACCGGGCTGCCGAGTGCCGCGGAGATGAATGCCTTTTGCTTGGTGTGCTGGCGGACCATGTCCACGTCGGCGAAGAAGTCCTTGATGCGCGGGTCGGCGAGCACCTTGACGTAGAAAAGGTTCACGGCTGCTTCGACGGCGGGCTTGCCGCCGATTTGCTGGTAGAGGCTGGCCTCGCGATCGCCTTTCCATTTGGCGAGGCACGCTTCGCTGCAGGCGGAGTAGCGGTGGCCTTCGTATTCGGTGGCGTATTTGGAATCCGCGGGCTTGCCGTCGATCGGGCACATCCGGTCGGCGGCTGTCTTCGGAGTCTCGGCGGAGGCCGCGAGACTGAGGGCACATGCAATGAGGGAGAGGATGGCTTTGTTCATGTCGGCGGATTCTGGCCGTCGCTGGCCGGACGTCTTCACCGATCTTGCCGATCCCGGGCCTGAAATTGTCGGCCCGCTTTCGCCTGCATTGCCTCCGGTCCTTCGGGCTCAGGCTGCGAAAGGGATCTTGGACACGCCCGCCGCGTGCGGTAGCCATTGGAAAAGACGTGACGATCCAGCAGGCAATCGAGACTGCGCGCCAGCACCACCAGGCCGGGCGGTTGGAGGACGCGGAGGCGATTTACCGGCAGGTGCTGGCCGTGGAGCCGCATCACGCGGATGCGCTGCATCGGCTGGGGGTGATCGCAGGCCAGAGAGGCAGGAGCGAGGAGGCTGCGGATTGGCTCCGGCAGGCCATCGCGCTCCGGCCGGATGATCCCGAGGCGCACAAGAATCTCGGCGTCGCGCTAAAGGCCGCTGGGCGCGTGGACGAGGCGGTCGCGGCATTTCGCGAGGCCATCGCACTGAAGCCCGACTACGCCGAGGCCCGGAAGAACCTTGGCAGTGCGCTGCATCAAATGGGACGGATGGACGAGGCCATCGCCGCCTATCGCGAGGCCATCGTCCTCCGGCCCGGCTTTGCCGAGGCGCACGACAATCTCGCCGCCGCGCTGCGGGAAGCGGGCCAGCCCGACGAAGCCATCGCCGCCGGCCGCCGGGCAGTCGCACTGAAGCCGGGACTTCCCGAGGCGCACAACAATCTCGGCAATGCGCTGCACGACGAGGGGTTCTCCGAAGACGCCATCGCATCCTACCGCACGGCGCTGCGGCTCCGGCCGGGCTTCGCGCAGGCCTGGAACAATCTGGGGATCGCGCTGAAGGCGCGGGGCGACTCGGACGAGGCGATCGCGGCATTTCGCGCTGCGATCGAAAGGAAGCCGGATTACGCGGATGCACGCATCAATCTCGGCAACGCGCTGAAAGACGCCGGCCGAACCGGGGAGGCGCTCGCCGCCTTTCACTCCGCGCTCGATGTGAAGCCGGACTCCGCCGATGCCTTCGCGAATCTGGGGAACGTGCTGCGGGAGCAGGGCCGGATCGCGGAGGCGGTCGCCGCGTATCGGAGGGCGCTGGAATTGAAACCGGAGTCGCCCGACTGGCGGCACGTGCTCGCCGCATTGACCGGGGATCCGTCGGCAACCGGCACGCCCGCCGGTTACGTGCGGAAGCTGTTCGATCAATATGCGCGCCGGTTCGACAGGCACCTCGTCGGGCAGCTCGACTACCGCGTGCCCCAGCATCTGCACGACGCCGTGCTCCCGTTCGCGCCCGGCGGAAAGCTCGACATCTTCGACCTCGGATGCGGCACGGGGCTCTGCGGGGATGCGTTCCGCCCGATGGCGGGGAAACTGGCCGGCGTGGATCTCTCGCCTGCGATGATCGCGCAGGCCGCCGCGAAAGGCATCTACGACCGGCTGACGGTCGCCGACGTGTCCGAAGCGATGCGCGAACAGGACCGCGCCTTCGATCTCATTCTTGCCGGCGACCTTTTCATCTACGTGGGCGATCTCGGCGAAGTCTTTGCCGCGGCGGCCCGCGCCCTGCGCGGCGGAGGACTCTTCGCCTTCTCGCTGGAACGCCACGACGGCGAGGGCTTCGTGCTTCATTCAAAGGTGCGCTTCGCCCATTCGCTCACCTACATCCGCGAACTGTCGCACGCGCACCGGTTCACCGAACTCCACGCGCAGGCGATCACCGTGCGCAAGAGCGGCCCCGATGACGTCCCCGGCTGGATCGTGGTGCTCCGCAACGCGTCCGCGGGAACGTAGCGGCGGCGTCAGTCGCGAAAGACGACGGCGCGATTGCCGTGGAGGAGGACGCGATCGGCGAGATGCCAGCGCACGCCGTGCGCGAGCGCCTGGCGCTCGACGTCACGGCCCATGCGCAGCAGATCCTCGGGCGAATGGAAATGCTCCACGCGGACGACCTCCTGCTCGATGATGGGCCCCGCATCGAGCTCGCTGCTCACGTAATGGCACGTGGCACCGATCATTTTCACACCGCGCTCCCACGCCCGCTGGTAGGGATTCGCCCCGACGAACGACGGCAGGAATGAGTGATGGATGTTCACGATGCGGCCCATCCACCGGTCGCAGATCTCCGGCGGCACGATCTGCATGTAACGCGCGAGCACGACGAGATCCACGCCCGCCTCGCGCCAGAGCGCCTCGGTCTTCGCGAATGCGGCGGCCTTTTCCGAGGGCGTCACCGGCAGATGATGAAATGGAACGCCTTCCCGCTCGACGACGCTGCGGAAATCCTCGTGATTGGAGATGACGCCGACGATGTCGCCGTTCAATTCCCCCGAGCGCCAGCGCCAGAGCAGATCCACGAGGCAGTGGCCCTGGCGCGAGGCCATCACCATCACCCGCATGCGTTCGGATTCCCGGCGGATGCTCCATTGCCCGTCCAACTCCGCCGCGACGGCGCTGAACTGCGCGCGCAATTCCGGAAGCGGAACGCGGAGCGTGTCGGACTGGATCGCCATCCGCGTGAAGAACCACCCGGCCTGGATGTCGGTGTGTGCTGGTTGACTTCGCAAAGATTGCCGCCGCGCTCCGCGATGAACGTGGTGATGCGGGAGAGAAGCCCGACGCGATCGGGACACGAGAATTTCAAGATCGTCTGCAGCATGTCTGGACCTTCGGACAAACGTGCTTTCCATGACGAGCGCGAAAGCGGGGCCGTGATTGATTTCAGGTCCACAAGCGGGCGGGCAGCGGCAGGGAGCGGCGACATTCCT
>JBEBGK010000397.1:0-4388 GCA_040081515.1 Chthoniobacteraceae bacterium | reverse complement strand
TCGAGTCCCCAACGCCGCAAAGCCCCAAGGCCACGCTACGCGAAAAGATCGAAGCACACCGCAACGACGCGAACTGCGCCGCCTGCCACGCGAGGATCGACCCGCTGGGTATCGCGTGGGACAACTACGACGCCATCGGCCAGTGGCGCACGCACGAGAAGGTCGCGGCAGGAGTCGGCAGCGACCCCTTGATCAACCCCGCTGGCCTGATGCCCGACGGCCGTGCGTTCAAGGATGCCAACGAGTTCAAGCGACTGCTCCTCGAAGACCGCGACAAGGTCGCGCGAGCCTTCATCGAGCACCTCTGCACCTACGGCCTCCGCCGCGCCCTCGCCTTCGACGATCAGGACGGCATCAAGGCCATCCTGGCCGAAGCGAAGAAAAACCAATACCGCATCAAGGATATCGTCCGCGCCGTGGCGATGTCGGAGCTCATCCGCAAACGCTGACAAACCCTTCACAGCACAATTCCAGCATCATCATTTTTTACCGCCAATCTTTTACCAGCCAAAAATAGACACCAAGACCTCCCAAACATGGCCGGCAAAAAAATGGGCGGTAAAAGATTGAATCCCATTACTCCATCACTCCGCTACTCCACCTCTCCATGAACATCCAATCCCAATCCTGGCTCATCAATCGCCGCCACGCTCTCAAAGCCCTCGGCTCTTTCATCTCCCTGCCGCTGCTGGAATGCATGGTGCCGCTCCGTGCAGCGGAAAAGGCCGCCGCCATCGCGCCACGGCGCAGTGCCTTCACCTATCTCGCCAACGGTGTTCACTCGCTGAACTACCAAATCACCAAAGAGGGGCGTGATTTTGAGTTTTCCCGGTCGCTGAAGCCGCTGGAGAAGCACCGCGATGTCATCACGCCCATCAGCGGGCTGCATCACCCGGGCGCCCTCGGCCACCACCACAACTGCATCTCCGTCTGGCTGACCGGCGCCAAGATCGGGCCTTCGGAACGCAATACGATCTCGGTGGACCAGAAAATGGCCGAGATCACCGCGCCGCACACGCGTTACCCCTCGATGGAGGTCGCGCTCACGCAGGGTTCGCTCGCGTGGACGCCGGACGGCGTGCAGTTGCCCGCGCTGCGTCGTTGCAGCGAAATCTTCGCATCGCTCTTCGAAGAACCGAAGGGCGGAAAAATGGCCCAGCGCCGCGCCTTGCGCCGCAAGGGCAGCGTGCTCGACGCCAACCTCGCCGAAGTGCGTCAGCTCGAGAAAAAGATGGGTGCGGCGGACAAAGGCCGCATGGAACAATACCTCACCTCCGTGCGTGAGGCGGAGATTCGCACGCGCCGCGCCGATGCGTGGCTCGACACGCCGTTGCCCGCCGTCTCCGACGCCGACCGCAAGCGCACCAACCGTGACATCGCCGCCACCATGGCGGGTGAATATTTCCGCACCGTCTATGACCTCATGGTGCTCGCCTTCCAGACCGATGTGACCCGCGTGGCCACCTTCAGCCTCGGCGGCGAAGGAGACGCCTTTTCCATTCCCGAGATCGGCATCACCGAGTCGCGCCATCAACTTAGCCACCACGGCGGCGATGCCGGCTACATGGAGAAGCTCACCAACTACGACACCTTCGCCATCGAGCAGTTCAGTTACTTCCTCACCCGGCTCTCCGAAACCAAGGATCTCAGTGGCAAGCCGCTGCTCGGCTCGACGATGGCGCTCTTCGGCAGCGGCATGTGCTACGGCCACAGCCACGGCAATGCGAATCTCCCGCTCGTGCTCGCCGGCGGCTCCGACCTCGGCCTGAAGCACGGCGCTCACCTCGACTTCAACAAATCAGCCAAAGACTTCCAAGGCTACGCGCTCGGCCCGGACGGAGCGCCCACCACCGCGCATTACCAGATCTGCAGCCGCCCGGTGAACACCGACGCCCACATGAGCAATCTCCTCCTCCTCATGGCCCAGCGCATGGGCGTGGAAACCGATCTGTTTGGCGACAGTAACAAGGTCATCGCGCTATGAAGCAGTTCCTTGTTCTTGGTTCTTTGTTCTTGGTTCCTTGTTCTTCGTTACCGGCGCCTCGGTTACGGTTGTTGGTTCGTTCGTGGTTGTTGGTGCTTGGTTGTTCGTTCCTCGTCGAAGCGACTGCCGCCAGCGAAGAACCAAGAACAAAGAACCAAGAACAAGGAACCGAAGCCCCCTTCCGCCCCGAAGCCGGAAAGTTCCCGCCTTTGGAAAAGGCGCATTCCTACCGGGGCGAACTCGTCTTCGTGGATCATGCAAACCGCCGTGGCAGCATCCGCGTGCAAGGGTCGGGCATGTTTTTCCGCAACGACCCGCACCCCTTTGCCATGCTGCCGTATGGCATCGTCCGCTATCACGGCGCACCGGCGGATCTGCGCGACATCCCGCTCGGCACCGTGATGCACGTCCACGCCTTTCTCCCGCCAGACCCGAAGACCTCCGCCGTGCCGGTATTACCCGTGGATAGTGGAAAGAAGGACGCGAATCATAATCGCGGTGCCGGCATCTTCCCCGCCCAGAACCACGTCCTCCTGCTCGAAGACGAACCCAGCCATTGCCAGCGCGGGGGCTTGGTCTGGAAACTCAAGGAAGTGGACCTCAAAAACAACGAAGGCAGGATCGTCGCCACTTGCGAAGCGAAGCAAGGCGGCGACGCCAAAGCGACTGAGGAAAAGATGACCTTCGATGCTGCCACCCGCATCTGGCGCGGACGCGAATGCCTCGGGATCGCAGATTTGATCACCGAAGGCGCATGGCCCGCTGAAGGAAAGAAATCACTCGGCAACCAACCCGTCCTGCTCGGCATCACCTGGAAGCCCACGCCCGACGGCGTCTTCACCCGCTTCCACATCTCGGACTTCTGGCTCGACGACGCCGCGATGCAACGCGCCGCCCGTAACCAGACCGAATCGCACAAAGCCTTCGTCCGCAGCCGCTGGATGCCCGCGTGGATTGAATCCGTCGAGTATGGCAAGTTCGGTCGCGCCACCGTGACCGCGACCTTGTTCGGCGGCATGGATGCCACCCTCTACGCCGATTTCCAAAAAGGCAGCCCCGCCCTGATGAATGCGGTCGGGAACACCTTGAAACACACCCACGGCGCCTACGGCCCCGCGCACATGGCCTCACGAGGCTCCATCCTCGACGTCATCAAACTGCCCGACCCCGCACCTCTAGGCAGCAGCGGCATCCAGATCCGCTTCGAGACCGACCTCATCATCGAAGGCATCCGCCCCGGCCGTGTCGTCCGCGTCCGCCCCGGCAACTGGCCCCAAGTCCAGGTGCCCCGCGAGGAATACGGCGGAGACAGCATCGAAGACCGCTTCCCGACCCCGGCCATCTTTCCAAAATACTGACAACCTTATGAAACCCACCCTGTTGATCGCGCTCTTCTGCGCCCTAATCACCGCCCCTGCCTCCGCCGTCGATCCGCACGTCGAAACCGTCACCCGCATCGTCGAAGCTGCCAAAGGCAAAATCGAGAAGACCGAGGACGGGCAGAGCCTCAAGCTCGTCGATCTCGCCGTGCCGGGTGCCGGACCCCACGATCATCGCAAAGATGATCCGTACGACGCTGCCTTCTTCGAGCACCTCGGCCACATCACGACGCTGGAGTCGCTGAACGTCATCGCGACCAAAGCCAACGACGAGTGGATCAAGCCGCTCGCAAAGCTCACGAACCTCAAGACCCTGCGCTTCACCAACAACGGCAAGCTCACCGACGCCGGCATGGAGCACTTCGCCGGACTGAAGAACCTCGAAACGTTCTCCTTCGTCGGCACCGGGATCACCGGCAAAGCCTACGCCAAATGCACTGGCTGGACCAAAGTCACCCGCGTGAGCCACCGCGGCAGCAGCATCGACGACGAAGGCCTCCAGCAACTCTGCGAGCACCTGCCGAATCTCGAAAGCATCAGCCTCGCACACGCGAAGTTCACCGACGTCGGCGCACCGCATCTCGCGAAGCTCACGAAACTCAAAGGCCTCGAACTCGGCACCAATAACGCCACTCCGCAAACGCTGACTCACCTCGCGAAACTCCCGCTGGAATACCTGCAACTTGGCGAAGGATTCGATACGCCTGAATCCATCCCGCTCATCAAAGGCCTCGCCACGCTGCGCCGTCTCACGCTCACGAATGCAAAGGCATTCACGGATGCCGACCTGCGAGTCGTCGCCAGCCTCAGGCAACTGGAACAGTTGGAACTCGGCAAAATCGATCTCCCCGATGAGCGCCTCGCGGTGCTCAAAGACTTTGCGTTTCTGAAATCCATGCGCCTCGTCCCCGTGAAAGAACCATTCACGCTGGAGACGCAGGCGAAAATCAAAGCGCTGCTCCCCAAGGTGGCGCTGACGTTTCGGTAAATCACTTCGCCACCCCGCGAATTCCTCCCCTCCCGGA
>JBEBGK010000396.1:0-4388 GCA_040081515.1 Chthoniobacteraceae bacterium | reverse complement strand
CGGGATGGATGCCGTCATTCTCCACGACCGGCTTGCCATCGATCGAGATGCGCCCGCCGTCATCCGATGCGAGCTGGAAAAAATACTGCCCGTCCTTCGGCGCATCGAGCTTGCCCGTGAACACGAGGCCGAACTCGTTTTTGTAATCGTCCACCTTGATCTGCACGAGGTTGTCCTTCACGTCGCCCTCGCGGTGCGCCTTCAGCTTGGAAAAGTCCGGCAGCATTTTCCAGTTCCCGAGGAAGAGCTGGAACTTCAGATCCATCAGCGTCGGCCCCGGCTTCGGCGGCTCGGCCACCGTCATTTTCCCCTGCATGATCGCCGCGTGACCGGGAAATGTGCAGACGTACGGATACACGCCCGTTTTCGCCGGCGCGGTGAAGAGGATCGTGTCCGTCTCCTCCGGTTGCACGGGTTTCGTGTGCGCCCACATGCGCGGATCGTCGGGGAGCCAGTTCCGCTTCAGCGCCTCCTCGGGCTTTTCCATCTGCTTGTTCGCCGCGGAGACGACGTCCGTCCCCGGTGCAAAAAAGCAGAGGTTGTGCGGCATTTGGTCGTGGTTCTCAAAGACCAGCTTCACCTTCTGCCCCGGCTTCACATCGAACTCCGTCAGGTCGTAGCGCATCTGCGCGGGGAGGGTCTTGATGGTGATGGTCACATCATCCGCGGCAAATGCGGCGGAGGCGAACAGCGCCGTGGCGAGCGCGGGGAGTGAGCGTGGGATCATTTTCATGGAGAGACGGAGTGTTGGAGAAAAGGGCGCGGAGTGTCGGGATGCGGACGGTGGCTTGGCGAGTGTCGTTTACGTGCGGCAGCCACTCTTGACTGCAACCCACCCGCATGCAGACACAGGTGTCCCGGTCACTTCCTCACTGGCGGCGGAGTCCCTTCGCTGTCCGGGTCGGTGAGATTGATCGGGCGCACCCAGATGTTGCGGTAGCGCACCGGGTTCCCGTGATCCTGCAGGCCGAGGTCGCCCTCCTGCGCACCGTTATCAAACTCACGACCCCACTGCACCACGATGCCGTTGTAAATCACGGAAATGCGCGCCTTTTTCACGACCTTGCCCGTCTCGTCCTTCTGCTGCCGCTCGACGATGATGTCGTACGTCTGCCACTCGCCCGGCTTGCGCGAGGCGTTCACCATCGGCGGATACTGTCCGTAAAGCCCCGCCGCCTGGCCATCGGGATACGTGTCGTTTTCAAACGAATCCAGCACCTGCACCTCCGGAAATCCGCCGATGAACACGCCGCTATTCCCGCGTCCCTGGCTGTTCCCTTTCACCTCGCTCGGCGTCGCCCACTCGATGTGCCACTGCGTGTCGCCCGCGATCTTGTCGCGCGTGCGGATCGATCCCGTCTTCGGCACGATTTCAAAGTATCCGTTCTCCACCTTCCACGGCGCCTTGTCGTCCGCGCCCTCTGTCTTCTTGTCGGATTTCCATTTCGAAAGGTCCTTCCCGTCGAACAGCACCGTCGCATCCGACGGCGGCTGACCCGGCGCTGCCTGCGAGCTGAATCCGGGCGGTGTGATGACACGCGGCCGCGGCCGGCCCATGTCGCCGTGCCTCCAATTGCCACCGGGGGCGAGCTGTTCCTTCCTCGGCGCGGCGGGTTTCGCCGGCTCCGCGGCCGGGCTGATCGAGACACAGAGCAAAACGAAGGCGGGGATGAGCAGGGATTTCATTTTCAAAGGGCGGGGAATGGAATTCAGGAATCGGGCGAACGCGAAAGTTGTGCCGGACAACCTTTCCTCCACAAGCGCCATTAGCAACATTTCACCGGCCGCGCACATCCGGCCGGCAGCGGATGCAGACTCCGGGCATCTCACTCCGGCGGTGTGATGCCTTCGGATTCGAGCAGTTGCCGGAGAAAGTAGAGGTCGCCTCGGTCCTTCTCGCGGTGGGTGTGACGCTTCATCCGCCAGAGCAGCAACGGCGAGGCGAACGGGATCGGAACGCCATCCACCTCGCGCACGACAACCTCGCGCGACGCCTCTTCGTACCGGATGCCGCTCGCAGAGCCCATCAGGTCCACGACCACCTCATCCGCCACACGAACGACGGTGTACTCCGCCACCTCCCCTGGTTGCAGCAGTCGCACCGCTTTGTCGGGGAATACTTCGAGCGCTATGTACACCTTCGCCTCATTTTCGAGTGAGTCGTCGATGAGCACGTCAATGTCCTGCGTGTTCCTCAAAAGGCCTGCGGCGCGGATGGCAAAGCCCCCGCAGACGAGATAGCGCGCGCCGCGTGCGTTCAATTCACGGCAAAGGGCGACGAGGTCGCTCAGCGTCGGGTCGCGCTTCAAGCTCTGGGCTTCCAGAAGGTGCTTCATCAGCCATGCGTCTGCCTCCTCGTGGGAACGAAATCTATACACACCGGGACGCACCCGCATGCCGGGAAAACTGAGCCGCCATGCTCTTGCGTTCTCGATTTCACCGGGCTGGATGCGCAGCGGATCGGGTGCCGTGCGCCGGCCTACGGTCTTGCCGATTTTCTCCTCGTAGTTGATCGCCGGCTTCATTTCCCGTGACAGTACCCTCCGACGCCGCGAACTCAATGCGAAAGCCCGGGGCCGTCAGCGGCGCGGCTTCGCGGGCAGCTTGCGTTTTCCGAGGCGCGCGTGCGGTTTCGGCCCGGAAAGCTGCGACACGATGCTCTCGAGCGATGCCAGCCCGAAGCTGATCTTTTTGAAGAACGACCGGTTGTGCGGGACCAGCACGAACAAGGGATGCCGCGACCACAGCGTGCGCAGCTTCGCGTCGAGCTGCACCGCCTGCTCGATCGACTCGGTCCGGATGGGATTACCTCCCTCGATCTGATCCCCGCCCACCGCCGCGCTCTCGAAGAAGATGACCGCATCGTAACGCCCGAGCTCCTCATGGAGCGTCGTGCCGAGGGAGGGAAAAAACTCGTCCGCATGTCCCGGCCAGTATGCCGCGCCATCGACCGTGCCGCGGTCGCAGAGCAGGATCCTCTCCGGGAAGCGCGCGCTTTGGACATCCTCGAGATTCCGCTGCAGTTGATAGATCGCCTTCTGCGCGGCCCGCACCGCCAGCGGTTCCTCCGACCGCGGAAAGCCGCCCGCGAACAAGAGAGTCGCGGCCTCGGGCACGATGACGACACGTTCGCCAATCTCGCGCCGGAACAAATCGGCGGCAGTCGTCTTTCCACCACCGGGCCCGCCGGTGACGACGATCCGGCAACGTCCGTTTTGAGGAATGCTCATCGGACGCACCCTCGCAAAAAATCCGCGCCGCGCGGGGAGAAAATCGGTCCCCCTCCGACTCCGCGCCGCCTGCACCGGATCATCTCCCCTGCCCCTCCCGGTAGCCGTACAGCACCCGATGGTGGAAAGCGCGGATCACTTTTCCATCGCGTGACAGGACACCGCGCTCGATCGGTCCCAGCCGCGTCGCATGCGTCTCGAAAACGGGGTGCATCAATTCCTCCGGCTCCCAGCCGACGAGGATCATGTTCCGCCCCTCCTGCAGGAAGGCGGGGAACCAACGCTCGTACATCAGGCTCGTGGATCCAAACAGATGCACGCCGCCCACCTTGCGCAGCGCAGCCTGCGGGTCGGCGCTGTAAAACGCGAACTCGCTCGACGTGAAATACCGGTCCATGCCGACCACGAGCGCGGGCGCGCCGGTTTCCTGCCGCACCCTGCGCTCGACCCCGTCGAGCTGCCGGGCGAGTTCCCGCCAGCCGACCGGCACGAGGTGCATCGGCGCGCGATACCCCACGCCCGGCAGTCCGAGGACGAGGTAGTGAAGACCCGCACCGTAGAGCAGGACCAGGATCAGAATCGTCGGCTCCCATGCGCGCCCGATGCGATTCTCCAGCCTCGATTGCACCGCCCCGCCTGCCGAGATGAGCGCGGCGGCAAGCGCTGGCAGCGCCGCGAGCCAGAGCGGGCCCGTCCACTCCAGCTTCACCTTGTGCCGGAGGCTGAAAGCGACGAACACCGCGAGCGGAACGAGGGTGAAAACCATGATGAACAGCGCGCGCCGACGGGCCGGCGCCACCGGATCGCCGCGCAGTTCCCGCCGGCAGGAGAAAAGTGCGGCCACCACGGCCGCGAGTCCCGTGGGCGAAATCATCACCGCCGCCGATCCGATGAGCGCGTGCAGGGAGAACCGCGCCTTTTCCGCAAGCCGCCGCGTCGTCTGGAAGGAGAACGATGCCCACTCGCTCTGCGCGTTCCAGATGATCACCGGCGAAAAAATCACGACGGCCAGCAGCGTGCCCGCGTACGGCTCCCATCGCAGCAGCCACCGGCGCGACGGCGGATCGCACAGGATGAACACCGCCGCCGACGCCGCCACGAGACCGATGGAATACTTCGAGATCATCCCGAGCCCCATGCACAGGCCGACGACCCACC
>JBEBGK010000395.1:0-4399 GCA_040081515.1 Chthoniobacteraceae bacterium | reverse complement strand
GTCCGGCAGTTCCTGCAGCCAGCCGTTGTTGGCGTAGCGACCGTCATCCACCTTTGCGCACGGCGCGAAGACGATCTCCATTCCATCCTGCGGCTTGTGCGCGGCCGCGAGTTCCGCCACCGCCGCGCCGTCGAGCGTCAGCGGTTCGCGTTCCGACTGGCTGCCGGCGAGGAATCCGTCGTGAAGGAATTTCGACCACGACTGCGTGTCGATGCCCCGCGCGACTTCGTTGAAAGTCGTCTGCACGAGGTCGAGCCCGTCGCTCTTTTTCCCGGTGGCGATGAAATTGAGCAATTGAATCTCGGACCATCCGCCCTAAAGCGGGAGAATCATCGGCTGCTGCGAAAGCAAGCTGCCATCCGTCGCCCGCCCGTCGCCCCATGCCTCCAGATAATGCGCCGCCGGCACATGCCATTGCACCCACTGCGCCTTGCCACCTTCGCCGATGGTGTGACTCGTCTCGTCCTCGTAAAGCCCGTGCCGGATGACGGTCTTCACGCCCGCGAGCACCTTCGGGAAATTCAGATCCGCCGGGGCATTGAATGCGGGATTGCCGCCGAGGATGAAGAGCGTTTTCACGTTCCCCGCGGTGATTGCCGTCGAGATCTCCGCAAGACTTGCACGGGGCCTGCCCGAGCTCTTCCGCCCCGCCACCGTGGCACCGAGACCGCCCAGCGCCGCGTTGATAGCATGCGCCAGCGCCTGCACCGCCGCCGGCTGCCGGTATCCGACAACCACCAGCACCGCGCCTTTTTTCGCGATGAGATCCTCCGCCGCTTCCGTGATCCATTTCCCTTGCTCGCCGCTGAACGCCGGCCCCTGCGGGAACTTCGCAACGACCGACTTCAGCGTCTCGTCGCCCGTCTTGCCCGCGATGATCTCAGCGAACTGCCGTGCCACGGCGCCGATGCTGCCCGCCTTCACCCGCAACCGGTGGTCCGCCATGCCGCCGGTCGTCGTGTAACGATTCTCGACGACGTACAGCCGGTTCATCTTCTGCTCCGGCGAACGCCGCTTCGCAAAAGCGCGGATGCCCTCGAGGGTGCCTTCATCAAAGCCGAGAAAATCACAATCCAGCGCGAGGACCGCATCCGCCTTGTCGAGTTGCGGCACCGCGCGCATTCCCTGCCCGAAAGCCGCCTCCTGCGCCTTCCGCGCCTCGTCCGTGCCGAGCGGCTCATACTCCGCCCACACGGCCTTCGGCATCTTCTTCGCCACCTCGTCCTGCAAACGGCGGAACGTCGGCGAAGTGAAATGCTCCGTGAGAAACGCGATGCCCGCCCCGTCGCCAGCCTCCTTCAGCAACGCCTCCAGTGCGGCGATGAAATCCTTTTCCTGAACCTCCGAGCCGGACTTGCGGAAATGCCTAGAGCGGTCCGGGTCATACAAATCCAGCAACGATGCCTGGCTGTGAATGTCCGTCGCGCCCCTGCTCGCCGGGTGGAGAGGATTGCCCTCCACCTTCGTCGGACGCCCGTCGTTCGTCGCCACCACCAGCGGCTGCGCCCCGCGGCGATGCGGCCTCGACGTCGCGTAAAAAACCGGCTTGCCCGGAACACTCCACTCGACGCCGCGCGAGAACGGCACCAATTCCTTCACCTCGCGACGGCACGCGCTGAACGAGAAACCCGCCAGCGCCGCGCTCGCCGCCATGTACTTCATGAAGTCACGGCGCGTCGCCTCCCCCTTCAGTTCCGAGGCCCCCTGCGGAAATTCACGCTCGGCCCACGTCCGGAATTCCGGCGTATCGGCGACCTGACCCAGACTGCGCCAGTATTTCGGCCCGGTCTGCGATTCCTGCGGGTGTTGGAGAATGCGTTTACTCATCGGTGACAGCCGGCGCAATTGTTCACAGGCGGGTTCACCCCGCGCTGGCTCTTGAGTGCATTGCCCAGGTCGAGCTGCGCCTGCGCCGCGGATTCCTTCCCCTTCGGCGCCGCCTGCCAGCCGAGGTCCGTCACCTTGTCCAGCGGACGCAGGTGCGCCTCCGGAGCGCGATGGCAATCCAGGCAGAACTTCATCGCGTGCGACTTCGCGTGGTAAACCTCATCCATCTGGTCCACCCGCCCATGACAGCTCACGCACGAAATGCCGCGGTTCACATGCACCGCATGATTGAAAAACGCATGGTCCGGCGTCTTGTGAATCTGCACCCAATGCACCGGCTGCCCCGTCGCAAACGCCTGCCGCACCGGCTCCAGCTTCGGGTTATCCTTCTGCACCTGCGAATGGCAGTTCATGCACACCTGCGCCGCCGGGATGTTCGAATGCGCCGCCGTCTCGGCAAAACTGTGGCAATACCGGCAATCGAGCCCGAGCTGCCCCGCATGAATCTTGTGCGAAAAAGGCACCGGTTGCGCCGGCTGATACCCAACGCGCGTATACTTGGGCGTCCAAAAATACCACACCGCTCCGACCGCCATGGTGGAAAGCGCACCGATCACCAGAACAATTTGGAGCGGAATCAGATTGCTTCCGCGTGGAAAAATCTGCGGCATGTCTTCAGTGCGAAAATGTGAACCGTGCTGGTTTCAAGGGTTGTCGCGTGGCGCGTTTTGTTTTACGGAGCGCGCACAGATAGGGAAACGGCGGAAGCGATGCAAGGACTTTGTGAAAAATTTCACAAGCAGCACCGCGCGGCACTTTCCGGTCGTCCCACGGCGCCTGCGACTCGGTCCGTTTCAGTTCCGATTTCCACCAGGCGGAAGGGAAAACGGGGCCGCCCTCCGACAGCGTCCCAATCCGATTGCCAGACGCCCGGGCGGGCTCTTCTTTGCCTCTGCGCCCTCGTCCTTCCCCGTTCGGGGCGGCGCATGAGGACCGCGCCGAATGAGGCCTGCCAGCCGCCGATTCCGCGCTCTGAAAAAGTGTCGAAGAATTCCATTGCGAACGGTCGCCGGAAACCCTATGCGTTAAAGCCTATGAACATCACCAAACTCGCCCTCGCGGGCATCTTCGCCCTCGTCGCCGCAACCGGTGCTTACGCCGCAGAAGCCAAAAAATCCTGCTGCGACAAAGCCAAGGAAGCCGGCAAGGCCTGTGAGCATCCCTGCTGCGTCAAAGCAACCGCGGACGGCAAAGTCTGCGAAAAGTGCAATAAGAAGTAGCAACCGCACAGCGAAGTTAAAGAACATGAACAGGCCGGCCTCGGAATGGGGCCGGCCTGTTCATGTTTACGGGCAACGCGCCCGGGAATCTCCGAGGGCGCTTCGGAGCACGCGGGGAGCGTGCCGGAACGTAGTCGTCGGTTCTCTCCGCATGACCGTACGGCGGCCCCATTTCCCTCGGAGGAATCGCGGACAGGAGCAGCAGACCGCGGATGGAAATGCGCGTCATTTCTCAAGAGTCACTCGGGCGACGGTCGCCATTCGCAAATCCTCAATCTTGAGATTCCGCCGGCTTGCGGGAATTCGTCGCGCGCCTGGCAGGGTGATCCCCGAGCGGTCCACTTCGCCGCTTGGTGAGGTTCTTCAGCGGAGAAATCCATGAGGGTGCTGTCCACGAAACACGCGAAGGTGACGAACGGGGCCATCTCGTTCTCTCGCTACTGTTGAGTTTCGCACGCTTCCGACCCGCCGCAGAAGAATCGTCGCTGCGAGTCCGGGGTGAATACACGACCGGCGCGATACCGCTCATGCTGCCTGCCGACGCGCCACGCCCACGCTCTGCTCCGAATGCGGAGACGCTGGGAGCACGATCGTCGGCGTGACAAAGAGTGCGGGTGTAGCCTCTCAATCAGCCCGCACCACCCGCGGAAACCGCCCCTGCCCTCCGCGAAATCCAATGAGAATCGTCGGCATCCGTGCCGCACCATTTCCCGCAGCAGCAAGGTCTGATTGGTATCATTATTATGGATTTTATGAGTTTGGCATGCCCCTCGCTATATTGGCTCCCATGCTAAGTCTCTCACGCCTCACAACGGACCTCGACTCCGAGCGCGACGCCGATTTCACGACCGCGGTCGTTGCGCAACCAAAGTGCTATGGCATCACGATTTTCACGCTTCAATATCGTGAGGTGCGCGACTTCTACGTGAACCTGCTCGCCGCGGACATCCTCCACGAAAAGCCCGGCAAGCTTTGTGAGATGGATCTCGCCGGTGTGCCGATCTGCCTCCGGCAGGCCGAGCACGGCGAACTGGTGAGCTACTTCCACCTCAACCTCGTCCTCCGGCGGCAGGATGCCGTGCTGGGGGAACTCCGCCGCCGGGGCATCATCGTAACCACCGTCGGTCCCTTTACCAATTTCCGCGACCCCGAGGGGCGCGTCATCAAACTTTCCGAAGAAAGAATCTCCATCTTTTAACTTTTAAGCGGGGCGGGTGGGCACTGTCTGGGCTGTCAGTGTCTGCCCGTCCCGCGAAGTTTTTCACCACCGGCATAGATGTTCATCGTCCGGC
>JBEBGK010000394.1:0-4414 GCA_040081515.1 Chthoniobacteraceae bacterium | reverse complement strand
TCTGTACGAGCCCGACGGCATGTCGAAAGGACACCGCGCCCGCAGCCACCAGCGCCGAATATTCACCCAGACTGTGTCCAGCCACTGCTACAGGCTTCAGACCTACCGAGTCCTATGTCTTGAGGGGCGCGATGCTGCTCACCAGCAGCTTCTTCTTCGAGGCCCCGGGCGCCGGCTGGTTCAACTACGTCCCGCTCGCCGGCCGAGAGTTCTCGCCCGGCCCCGGCATCGATTTCTACGTCCTCGGCCTGCTGGTGCTGGGTGTCTCCCCCTTGATGGCCGCGCGCAACTTGGGTATTTCGGAAAACACCTGCGTCAGGTTGCGGAGGTGCATCCCATTCGGACGTGAATTGAGCACGGCGACGACCCCGACTTTGTAATCGTCGGTTGCGTGCACCTGCTCGGCCTTCTTCAACGTATCGAGGAGTTCGATGCGCTTGCGATTCACCTCTTCCATCGTCGCGGCCTGGGCTTTGGCGAGGATGTCGAGGATTTCTGTGGTGGTGGTTGTGGTTGCGGTTGTGTTTTCCATCTTTCGTTTCTTGTTTGTTAGTCCGAGCCCTTCGCTCCGCACCGAGATGCGTCCCGAATTCGCGGACGAGGGAAGTTAAGCACACACTTTTTCTGAACCGATTTACTGCGTCTTCGTGGTCCGCCGCTGTCCACTCCTGACCACGTTAGGCGCAGCGAAGTTTTTCTTGACGACTTTGGAAGATCCTTTGATCGGCCCCAAGCTC
This sequence comes from Chthoniobacteraceae bacterium, assembly GCA_040081515.1. Lineage (GTDB taxonomy): Bacteria > Verrucomicrobiota > Verrucomicrobiia > Chthoniobacterales > Chthoniobacteraceae > SXWH01. The sequence goes on along the minus strand of JBEBGK010000394.1, from coordinate 3,677 downwards.
TGCTCCTTGTGACCCTCGAGATAACGATGAAGATCGCTGATGAGGATTACGATCTTCGATGTCGCACGGACGGCCGGGAGTTCGCCTGCCTCGATGGCCCGGCGCAGCGTCTTTACAGAATAGCCGCACATCGCCGCACAGGTTTTCAAATCCGCAGCAATGGGCTGAAGGGCGGCTGGCGGTTTCATTTGACCTGCGCTCCCATTTTCGCCGGTGTAGATCTTCAGGAGCGAATGCTCCGTCAGGGTTGCCTGGCCTCAGAAAATTCCTACCTCGCGAGATGCCAACCTTGCCCGACGGGACGGTTTCCTGGATCACGGGCTACCGGCGGCGGGCCATCGCCTACGGTTGAGCAGGGAACGGTACGGGAACGCGTGCTTTCGGTGTGCGCTTTTGCGAATTCAGTCATCATGTGGGTATCGGATTCAACGCCAACCTCGTACATCGTTGAACCGCGGAAGTCCTTGAGGCTGGCATCGAGCAGGCCATCGCGGTTAACAGCTCGAGCGCCCATATCCGGAGACGGCTACCATCACCGAAAGATTTTCCGGTGAATGACGACAATCCTGCTCGAAGCCCTTTGCCACGCGAAACCCTATTTGCCAGTCGCGCCTTTGTTGTCGACTAGCCCCCACTATTTTGGAGGTCGCTTCCGCCAGTTAAGCAGGGACCAGGAGGCAGGCAAGGCGATTTTCAAAAAAGTTTTCGCCACGCCCCCACATCAAAATCCCTCTTCATCCACGATTCCGTTCGGTCACGACGCCGCAAATCTCACCACTTTCTTTTCATCGGCACTCGGGATGATCGTCCAGTAGCGGTCGGCGTCCTTGGGCTTCACGAGTTCCCGGTAGTGCTCGAATGTTCTGCCGCGAGGAGGTATGAGTTGCGGATGCTGCAACGACAGAGCAGATACGAAGCCCGAACTTTTAGCGAAAAATTAGCGAATGAACGCCTCCTTCCCCTTTGGAGACACAGACTCAAAATCTGGTATCCGCAAGGATGTGTGGGTTCGAGCCCCTCCGTCGGTATTCTGTTTCGGGAGGCCTCGCGGCGGCGCTGTGACCGGTCCTGGATGTGACTCCCGGACGACGGCTGCCGACGATCTCAACCAGTGAAAACTCCCGGCCGCACTCCCACGATCCGTTATCCGGAAGATCTGCCGATCTGCGGGCGTCGCGAGGAGATCCTCGCTGCCATCCGCGAACACCAGGTGGTCGTCGTGGCGGGCGAGACCGGCTCGGGAAAAACGACGCAGCTCCCGAAGATGTGCCTCGACGCGGGGCTAGCGGAGCACGGCCGCATCGGATGCACGCAGCCGCGGCGCGTGGCGGCGCTGAGTGTTTCGCGGCGCGTGGCGGAGGAACTCGGCGTGACGTGGGGCCGGGAGGTCGGGTGCAAGATGCGGTTCAACGACGACACGGGCCGCGATACGCGGATCAAGTTCATGACGGACGGCATCCTGCTCGCGGAGATCCAGGGCGACCCGATGCTGCGCGCCTACTCGACGCTGATCCTCGACGAGGCGCATGAGCGCTCGCTCAATATCGATTTTCTCCTCGGGTATCTGCAGGGGCTCCTGAAAAGGCGCGCGGATCTGAAATTGATCATCACCTCGGCGACGATCGACACCGAGGCGTTTTCGCAGGCATTTGGCGGCGCACCGATCATCGAGGTATCCGGGCGTCTGTGGCCGGTGGAGATTCGCTATGCGCCGATCGAGTCGCACGCAAAGGATGAGGATGACGGAGACCTGAGCCACATCGAAGCCGCGGCGCGGGCGACGGAGGACGCGCTGATCGAGTCGGACACCGGCGATGTGCTCGTCTTCATGCCGACGGAGCGTGACATCCGCGAGACGCGCGAACTGCTGGAGGGTAGCCTCGGGTCCGGGATCGAGGTGATCGGGCTTTTCGGACGGATGCCGGCGGCGGAGCAACAGCGCATCTTCGCACCGGGGCCGCGCCGGCGCGTGGTGGTCGCGACGAACATCGCGGAGACTTCGCTGACGCTCCCGCGCATCCGCTACGTCATCGATTCCGGCCTGTCGCGGATCAGCCGCTACAATCCGCGCACGAGGACGAAGCGCCTGCCGGTCGAGGACGTCTCGCAGAGCAGCGCGAACCAGCGCACCGGGCGCGCCGGGCGCGTGCAGGACGGGATTTGCATCCGGCTTTACGAGCAGGAGGACTTCGAGAAACGCCCGCGCTTCACCCAGCCGGAGATCCAGCGTGCGAACCTCGCCGAGGTAATCCTGCGGATGAAGGCCTTCCGTCTCGGCGAGATCGAGACCTTCCCGTTCCTGAATCCGCCGCATGCGTCCGCCATCCGCGCGGGCTACACGCTCCTGCACGAACTCGGTGCGCTGAACGACACGAATGAACTGACGCCGCTCGGCCACGAACTCGCGAGGCTGCCCATCGACCCCACGCTCGGGCGCATGCTGCTCCAGGCCAGGAAGGAGGGTGCGTTGCCGGAAATGCTGATCATCGCGGCGGGCCTGAGCATTCCCGATCCGCGCGAACGGCCGGAGGACCAGAAGGAGGCCGCAGCCGCGGCGCATCGTGTGTTTGCCGATCCGGATTCCGATTTTCTCTCGCTGCTGAACATCTGGCGCGCGGCACCGGATGCGGAGACGAAAGGCGGCGGAAATGCGCTGCGGCGTTTCTGCAAGGCGAACTTCCTTTCGCAGTCGCGGATGCGCGAGTGGCGCGACATTTACCGCCAGCTCGGCGATGCGGTGGAGGAGGTGGCGCCCCGTCCGGGGAACCGGAAGGCGGAGATTCCGCCGGCCGCGGCCAGCTACTCGGCGATCCATCGCTCGGTGCTCGCCGGCCTCCTCGGGCAAATCGCGCAGCGGCACGAGCGCAACACCTACAAGGCCTCGGGCAACAGGCTGGTGACGCTTTTCCCCGGGTCGAATCTTTACGAGCGTTGGGAGAAGGCCCGGAAAGCTGCCGCTCCCGCGAAACCCGATGCGAAGAGCAAGCAACCGCCCTGGATCGTCGCGGGCGAGATCGTCGAGACCTCGCAGCTCTTTGCGCGGACGGCCGCGGGCATCAATCCGGACTGGGTGCTCGAACTGGGCGCGCATCTCTGCCATTTCCGCTACGCCGAGCCGCACTGGAGTGCGAAAGCGGGGCGCGTGCTCGTGACCGAACGCGTGCTGGTGCACGGGCTGGAAGTCGCGCGCCGGCACGTGGATTACGGACGCATCGAGCCGGCGGAGGCCACGGAACTCTTCATCCGCGGAGCGTTGGTCGCGGAGGAGGCGAAGCTTCCGCACCGCTTCTTCCTCGAAAACCACAGGGTCCGCGAGAAGCTCGAGACCGCGCTCACGCGGGTACGGAGCCGGCGGGCGCACGACCTCGACGAATCACTCTACCTCTTCTACGCGGAACGGATCACGGGCGTGTCCTCGGTGCATGATCTGAATGCCCTGGTGCGCTCACGCATCTCCCGCGAGCCGGATTTCCTCTGCGCGACGGAAGCCGATATCATCGGTGATCACGACGCCACATTCGACCGAAAGCTATTCCCGGACAAGGTCACCTTTGGCACCACCGCGCTGCCGCTGAACTACGCGTTCGCGCCCGGCGAGGAGACAGACGGCGTGACCGTGCGCGTGCCGCTGCCCGTCGCCGCGGAACTCACGAGCGGCCAGCTCCAGTGGATGATTC
>JBEBGK010000393.1:0-4419 GCA_040081515.1 Chthoniobacteraceae bacterium | reverse complement strand
CGGATGGAAGTGTCCCCATCGACGCCGTGCAGCTCGTTCCCTCCGAGTAGCGGGTGCCGGGGCACGGGTGAAACATCAACTTTTCCAACGGGCTTTTTTCCCTAGGATGTTTGACCGAACCAACCCGCGCCCCCCGGGTGCAGCCTTATGAAAACTTTGCTCGCCCTCCTCTCGCTCGCGACAATCGCACTCGCCATCCCGCCGAAGCGGGTCACAAACCGCGAGTATGCGGATGGCTCGGGAAGTTCCAAGGAAACCGATCCCGAGAAACGCCAGGCCATCGAGACGTTTTATTCGGCCTCCGGGAAGGTCACCCATAAGATCCTCTACCAGCTCGATGAGCGCCTTCAGCCGGTGTCGGCGATCTATTACGACCCGAAGAACCGGATCTACCAGAAGAGCGCCTACAAACTCGATGGCGCGGACCGTATCATCCAGGAGGTCCTCTACGATGCGAAAGGCAACCTGCTCGGAACCCGGAACTACAACTACGGGACGCGAAACGGGACCACGACGGTGATCAACATCGATGCCTACGACGCGAACGGGAATCTGATCCAGACGCCGAAACAATCCGGCGCGGTGAAGAAGCGGCGCTAGACCGCGAGCACGCGGACGCGGGGATATTCCGCGCTTTGCCCTTGAGGAAGGGCGCTCTGCTCTGGGAACCTGCGCTTCATGAAAGCGCGCCCATGCACGGTCGTCATCGAAAATGTCAATCCGCTCGTCGATGGCGGCCGCTATCCGATCAAGCGCGTCATCGGCGAGAAGGTGGAGGTCCATGCGGACGTCTTCAAGGACGGCCACGACGTGGTGAGCGCCGTGCTCAAGTGGCGAAGGATCGGCATCAAGCGCTGGCATGAGACTCCGCTCGAATGCGTGGACCCATGGAACCGCGACCACTGGCGCGGCAGCTTCAACGTGCTCGAGCCAGGACCGCATGAATTCACCATCGAGGCATGGGGCGACACATGGAAGTCGTGGCATCACGAGTGGGAGGCGAAGTTCGGCGCCCAGCAGCCCGATTTGAAAAGCGAGACCGCCGAGGGGGCGGGCATCATCGAGAAAGCCGCGCGCCTTGCAAACCTCCGGAAGAACAAGGCCGACGCCGACTGGCTCCGGCGCATCGCGAAAGAGATGAAGCGCGCCGAACCCGGGCACGTGAACGATCTCGTCCACGATCCGGAGCTGGGCACGCTGATGCGGCATCACGCGGACCGGTCGGTGAGCACCGAGTTCGTCCTCGCCTTCGCAGAGACGCAGGAACTCATCCCGGAAAAGGCAAAGCCCGATCTGCGCTATCCCCGTGTCTGGGTGGACCGCGAGCGCGCCGGATTCTCCTCGTGGTATGAGTTTTTCCCGCGCAGCGCCGAGGGCCGCGCGGATCGCGGCTCAACATTCCGCGAATGTCTCGGGCGCGTGGACGATGCGCGCGCGATGGGCTTCGACGTGATCTATTTTCCGCCCGTTCATCCGATCGGGATCACCGCGCGGAAGGGGCGCAATAACTCGGTCACCTGCGAGCCCGGGGAACCGGGTGTGCCGTACGCAATCGGGAACCGTCATCAGGGCTGCCCGAACGGCGGAGGACACAAGGACGTCGCGCCGGAGCTCGGTACGCTGGAGGATTTCGACTGGCTCGTCGGGGAGATCCGCGCACGCGGAATGGAGGTGGCCCTGGATTTCGCGATCAACTGTTCGCCCGACCACCCTTACGTCCACGACCACCCCGAGTGGTTTTTCAAGCGCCCCGACGGGACGATCAAGTATGCGGAGAATCCGCCGAAGAAGTATCAGGACGTTTATCCCCTGAATTTCCACAGCCCGACGTGGCGCGCGCTCTGGGACGAGCTCACGAGCGTCATCGAAATCTGGTGCGGGCACGGGGTCCGCATCTTCCGCGTGGACAATCCACACACGAAGCCCGTCCATTTTTGGGAATACCTGATCGGACGCGTGCAGCAGCATTTCCCGGATGCGATTTTCCTGAGCGAGGCATTCACGCGGCCGAAGATGATGCGTGCGCTGGCGAAGGTGGGCTTCACGCACAGCTACACCTACTTCACCTGGCGCAATACGAAGCAGGGGCTCACGGATTATTTCAACGAACTCGCGCACGGTCCGGGCGCGGAATACATGCGCGCGAATCTCTGGCCGAATACGCCGGACATCCTGCCCAGCTACCTGCAGTTCGGGGGACGCCCCGCGTTCCTCGTCCGCGCCCTGCTCGCCACCACGCTGTCACCCGTGTACGGGATCTACAGCGGCTTCGAGTTGTGCGAAAACGAGGGCCTTGCGCGGAATCCCTTCAAGGCCGCCGCCGACGTGCGGAGCTTCCTGGCGCTCTGCGATGGCGACTACAAACAGCTTGCCCGGGAGGAGTATCGCGACAGCGAGAAGTATCAGTTCAAGGGCCGGGACTGGGATGCTGCGGGCAACATCAAGTCGTTCCTCACGCGCCTGAACCGCATCCGTCGCGAGAATCCGGCGCTTCAAAACGCCCGCAATCTTCATTTCCAGCACGCCGACAACGACCTCGTGCTGGCGTATTCACGAAGCGCCGGCGACAACCACCTGCTGGTGGTGGTGAACCTCGACGCCTGGCATCCGCAGGACGTCTCAGTGTTTGTCCCGCTCGAGGAATTCGCGCTGCACGAGGGCGCGACTTACCACGTTGAGGATCTCCTCACGGGCGAGCGCTACCCGTGGAAGGGCCGCCAGAACTTCGTCCGCCTCATTCCAGGCCAGACGCCAGGGCACGTTCTCCGACTCATCCGATAATCCAAAAAACGGCGATGGAAGGTCATCGCCATTCGGAAGCATCTCATTTGCAGAGAATTCCCATTGCTTCGCAATGAACCCGTTGGGTGACAATGCTCTGGCTCTGAAAGTGTTGCACTTGAACGAGACCCCTGTTTTTCGGGTGTCCATGCACGATTTTAGGACAATTCGCGCAGCAGGCGCTACGAGCGAACCCGGCGCTGAGTGCGTGCCCAGCGCGGTGCCATCCGGCAAAAAAACCACCCCTCAGCGGCTCGCTTCGGAACAACTGGGGGTGGCTTGATTGGATTGGCGGAAGTTTCCCCGAAGGGGGGACCGCCTGACCTTGCAGAATCTGTCCGCGCGCCGCGTCGGCGCCGGGGACGGACTTTACTTGACGTGCTTCGAGACGAGCTTGGTCATCTCGAACATGGTGACTTTCGCCTTGCCGCCGAAGACCGGCTTGAGGGCGTCGTCCGCATTGATCTGGGTCCGGACTTTCTTGTCCTGCAGGCCATTCTTCTTGATGTACGCCCACAGCTTCTTGGTGAGCTCGGTGCGCGGGAGAGGCTTCGACCCTACGATGAGGGCGAGCTTATCGTCCGGCTGGACGGGCTTCATGAATGCTGCGTTCGGTTTACGGGTGGATTTTTTGGTTGCCATAGCGATTCGGTTCTTAGCCACCGCGCCCTCGGGGGACAAGAGGAAAATGAAGTAAATTCCACTCGTGAAAACGCAGATCTCCGAGGGGCATTTTTAGGATTGAAATATGCGCCCCGTTCGAGTTGCGGCGCCTGCGCGCTTTCGCGCCGCATGTAAAGGATCCTGATCGTGTCAGTGCGCGCTGCTCGCGATTCAACGCTTTTGCCAGAGCCCGATCGACCAGCAATGACGGACTCCCATCCGCGAGCCGCTGCGTATCGCCTCCTCATGCGCGGGACCGACTCGCTCTGAGTCGCCGTGCATTCTTCCGCCACCGCGTGTGCGGCGAATCGCACGCACGCGCTGCATTTCATCGTCATCGACATCGCAGGATAGAGGAGCGACGCGGCACGCTCGCGGCAATTTCGGGCCGGCGAATCGTCGTCGTCGCCACGCCCGCCCGCCGCCGCCCGCCATCACGCTTCAGCGTGGTTGCGCAGAGACCGGCTCGCTTTCGTATTTCAAAAACAGCTCGAGGAATCCGCACATCTGCTCCATCGCCTCCGGGGTCGGGCCGTGGCCGTCACGGCTCGTCATCGCGACGCGATCGCGATGGCCAAGCAGCTCTTGCACCGCGCGACTGTGGTTCAGTGCACGCCAGTTCTTCGGACGATCCTCCGATCCTCCGGAGACAAGAAACGGACGCGGCGCCATCAGCGCGTGCAGATCCACCAGGCTTTCGCCGGACTCGAACATCCTCCGGTACAGGCCCGTGCGGGGCCGCTCCGCCGACGGCACGCCGCGGGGACGGAGCACGCCCTCCTCGTAGCCGAGATACCACGGCTCGTAGTAATTGATGCTCGGATTGCTCTCGTCGAAAACGATGCCCGGATCGCACCACACCGCCGCCGCGAACTTTTCGTAAAGGCACGAGGCGAACATCGCCCACTTCCCGCCGTAGGAATGGCCAATGATCCCGATGCGCTTCGGGTCCACCTCCCGCCGCGCGGCCAGCGC
>JBEBGK010000392.1:0-4421 GCA_040081515.1 Chthoniobacteraceae bacterium | reverse complement strand
CGTCTGCGCGGACGCAGACATCGATCTGGCCGCCGACGCGGTCGCCGACGCCCTCTGCCTCACCTGCGGTCAACGCTGCAACGCCACCAGCCGCGTTCTCGTGGACGGACGCATCGCCCGGCCATTCGAGGAACGCCTGCTCGCCTCGCTCCGGCGCTACCAGCCCGGCGACCCGTTGCTTCCCACGACGACACTCGGTCCCTTGATCAGCCAGGCAGCCGTCGAACGATACTCGAATCTCATCAACGCGACCGCCGATTGGATCTTACCCGGTTCCATACCCGGTGCGGCCGGGGAAAAGCGCGGTCACTACGTCACGCCCGCCGTCCGCCGCGGCATCGCCGAAACCGAGACCGAACCATTTTCACCCGTGCTCGAGATCGAATCGTTCACCGACCTCGACGACGCCGTCACCCGTGCCAACGACACACCATTCGGTCTCGCCGCCAGCGTCTTCACCGGGGATGCATCGCTCTTTGCAAAACTCGCCGACGAGATCGAAGCCGGAAACATCTACGCGAACCTGCCCACGACATTCTCGCCGAGCGCGCTGCCTTTTGGAGGCTTCGGCCAGAGCGGCAACGGACGCCCCGGAGGGCGCGGCTTCATCCGCTTCACCACCCGCGAGCAGGCGCTGCAATGGCGCGAGTGGCGATAGCGCCCTGCGTTCTCCTTCGTCCTCGCACAAACGCGTTTCGCGAAAAGCGATCCGCTCGATCCTTGGCGACCGCGGGATCCTGTGCTAGATGCGGCGCACATGCCGCTTCGACTTCTCCTCATGGCAGCAATCGGACTCCTCCTTCCGGCCTGCACGCGATCCCTCCCCACCTACGAAAAGCCCATCGCCCGGACACAATTCCAGCGCGTCCGCACCACGGCCTCCACGCACAGCGAGAGCGACCACATCCGCCACGGCTGCCAGACCACGCTCGGCACCTCGCTCCGGTGCGGTCCCGTGCACAGCGCCGCCACGGACTGGTCCCGCTGGCCCAAGGGCACCCTGTTCCGCATCCTCGACACCGGCGAAATCTGCGAAGTGGACGACATCGGCTGGGCCCTCTCCGGCCGCAACACGATCGATCTCTACAAGCCATCGCGCACCGCGATGAACCACTGGGGTACGCGGACCGTGAACATCGAAATCCTCCGCTGGGGCAGCGACGACGAGAGCCTCTCGCTCCTGCGCAAGCGCTCCAAGTACCGGCACGTCCGGCGCATGGCGAACGATCTCGAGAAGCGAATCGCCTCGCGCCGGGAGGAGCCACCACTCATCGCCGTCGCGACATCTTCGGAAGTGCCGGGGAGGGGACTCGAACCCCTACGGATTTCTCCACCAGATCCTAAGTCTGGCGCGTCTGCCAATTTCGCCACCCCGGCGGATTCTCAAGGTCTTCCACTAAAGCGATTCAGATAGGGCGAAAACATTGCCGCCAGCTTTTGCGCGAGAAGCGGGGCGAACGGCGGCTCAAGGCGTGCCGCAGATCGGGAACCGGCGAAACTCGGAGAGCTAAGCATGGCGAGCAGTCTATCGCCGCGGGGAATTCAGGCAATCGCCGAATCAGCGGACTCCATATTCGCAACGGGAGATTCTATGGGTTGCTCTGGGCAGCCCGGAGCGACGGACGCAAGGCAGCCCGCCGCTTCCCGCTGCTCACCGTGTCCAGCGAAGCAATCCGCGCACTTTCGGCCGCCAGGGAAGCTTTCGACAAGTTCAAGGGAGGCCGGCGGGATGACACTCTGCCCCTATCGGGGCACAAGCCCCTATTTCACTCCTTCGCCACCGAGTATCTCGCGATGACTTCCACCCGAAACAGCCAACCGGGGACCTTGGAGAATGAAACGCTGCTGAAAAACGCCCATTCCATCTTCCCTGAATTCATTTCGCGTCGGCGCGGCTCAAACACCCCAACCGGCGCCGGCACCATCGGGACAATCACGTCAGGCTGACGTGATCTCCACATTCCCCGCCGGAAAATAGTCGCATTGGGGCATCGCGTTCGAGAACCCGATATCAGTTCACTTCCCGATCAAGATGCCTACTCCCGCCGCGATGGCGAGAATCGGGACAAGGATGGTGAGTTGCCCGAGCGAGATCCCGAAGGTGCCGATGACACCGATAAGGATCAGGTAGATCGCGAGGAGGAGCATTCCGATGTTCTTTTTCATAGTGTTCAATGCCGGATCGTCACCGACGTCCCGATCTTTGCGGCATTGTAAAATTGCCTCGCCTTCCACGACGACAGACGGACGCAACCGTGTGACGCAGGATAGCCCGGACGGTGTCCCTCGTGCAGACCGAAGCCCGGGCTGAATTCCAAGTAGTAAGGCATGGATGCGCCGAGGTAATGGGCGTTGGCCGGTTTCGCATTCTTCCTCACATCCACGTTGGCCACCACGACGCGTCCCTCATCATCCACATAGTCCCCGTAAAGGCCGGAGCGATGATCGATGTCCTTCCGGATGACGCGGAAATTTCCCACGGGGGTTACGTGCCCCTCGCGTCCTGTGGAGATGGATGTCTCCGCAACGCGTTCGCCACCCTGCATGAGGACCGCGCGCTGTTCACCGAGATTGATGAGGATCGCAGTTTTGCCACCCCGTGGGCGTGCCGTCTCGCAGCCGATGAAGCAGCATGCGAGACCGAGGAACAGAAGGATCTTGTCGAGTGGATTCATGGTTGGGTTGCGAAGATGAGAAATCCCATGCGCTTGGTTATTCCGCCTGAGCGACGCCGAGATGAATGCGGACCTGCGGAGAATCATCCGGAGCTGACAGCACCAGGTTTCCGGCGGTTGCGCGAGTCATCAGAAAAATCACCCGTGCGACCGGAAAATGGTCGCGCCCTCCGATGCTCGGAATGTGCAGCAGATCCCCCTTCCGCGGGATGACGTCAATTTCCGTGGTATGGGGAGGGACGTCAGTGGATTTGTGAAAGACAATCAGGGTATTCATGGATGGCGATGGCAGGTCTTGCCGGTGCCGGCCTTTGGTGCGGATGCACAAAAGGCAGGACTCCGATGAATCGCAGCCCGATCGGTTTCCGGTTGCCCCCGCGCAGACGAAGAATGGAAAAGCTGATGATTCGGAAGAAAAGCGGCGTCAGAAATTCGCCGCATGAAACGCTGCTCCGGACATTTTCCGTGAGCCAGTGTCCGGACGTTATCCTCGTGCTGTTGTCCTTTCACTCAGTTCTGGAGGCTTGGAATCCGGTGCTTGGGCAAGACGCTCGGTCTGCACGGCGACGGTCATTCCGAGATAGGAGCCCTGCTGATCGAAGAACGTGCCGCTGATTGGCATGACGCCGCGCGGATGATTGCTGACGCCGGTCACGACATGCGTGATGGACGTGGGCTCGCCGAGGGTCGGATCGTAACCAGTCCAGCCGATCTCCGGCAAATACGCCTCGGCCCACGCGTGGGTCGAAGCGCGACCCGCCTCCGAGGCCGGACAGTCGAGGTATCCGCTGGCGAAGCGCGCCGGAAGGCCGATGACGCGGAGTGCTTCCAGCATGAGCGTGGCCATGTCGCGGCAGGAACCGGAGCGCTCCGCCAGCGTTTCGGTCGGCGTCTGCACGCCCCTGGCGTCGCGCCGCCGATACTGGATGGTGTCGCGGATGGTGCTGGCAATCGTGGCGACGGCCTCCTCCGCGCCGCCCACTGCGTTGAGATCGAACGCCGTGCCGACCCATTGCTTCACGCGTGCGACATCGCCGGGGAACGTCGTGGCCAGGTAGGCCCCAGCCACGACGGATTCAAGCGGCGAAAACTCGACGGGGAAAGGTGCAGGCGCGGCTGGCCCCGCCGGGCGAGACGGGAAAGGCGTGGTGTGCAGAAGCAGGACTTCGCTGCGAATCATCAAATGATCCGCCGGGCTCAGGAAATTGGCGGTCGCCACGGAATTGCCGAAGACATCCCGGCTCCATTTCAGTTCGAACTCCGGCGAAATCTCCAGACGCATGTCCTTGACCTGCACGTCGTGACCCTCGCGCGGCCGCAGCACGAGCCGGTGCGGCCCGAACCGGACAGCCGTTCTGTAACGGTAGGTCGTCTCGTGAATGATGCGCAACCAGCTCATCGAATCGGAGCATGTGCGCCCGGGGGAGCTTGTTCGACGGTCACTTTCATCGTGTTGAGTTGCAGTGCGCCGTAGTTGGAAACAAGCGCCACGTCCGCGGCGTCGCGTCCGTAGCCGATCATGATGCGATTGCCGCGGCATTGTTTTTGGACGCCATCGAAGGTGAACCAGCGTCCGCCAACGAAAGCTTCGAACCATGCGTGAAGATCCATCGGTTGGAGATCGTACATGAACCCGACGACCATGCGCGCGGGAATGCTGAGGCTGCGCGTGAGCGCGACCCCCAGGTGCGCGAAGTCCCGGCAGACGCCGGCTCTCGATTTGGCCGTGTCCACGGCGGAGGTGTG